>CAZYDY010000339.1:0-2339 GCA_964646245.1 uncultured Sphaerobacteraceae bacterium | reverse complement strand
GTCATATCCACGCCGTAGGCGTGTCCGGTTGGACCGACCCGGCGGGCGCTGAGCAGGACATCGATGCCGCCACCACTGCCGAGATCGAGGACAGTTTCACCCTCGTGAAGCTCGGCGAGAGCCGTTGGATTTCCACATCCAAGTGATGCTGAAATCGCATCCATTGGCACAAATCCCACCTCCTGGTCGGTATAGAGATTGCCGGTAATCGGATCATCGCTACTGCAGCAATCCGGTCCACAGCCGCCTGATGTGCGTTCAAGTACGGTTTGGGCTGCTTTTGCATATCGGTCACGAACGGCATTCAGCGTCGACGTATCGGGAGTGGACATGAGGTTGCTCCTCTGTGTAGGTGGAGTTCATATTGACACACATCAATATATGATCGGAGATTATCACCTCATATCGATGCATGTCAATATGTGACATACTTGGGGGCATGAAGCCGATAGAGACCCGACCAGTTCCACAAGTCGCACCGTACGCCCCCGACAGGGTGGTGGAAGAACATGCAATGCTGCTTAAGGCATTGGCCGAGCCAATGCGACTTGGCATCCTCCAAATAATTGCTTCGGAACGAGGCGAAGCCGTATGCGCATGTGTCTTCCCTGAGGCCCTCGGGATCTCCCAACCCACCGCATCCCATCATCTCAAACGACTGACGGATGCCGGATTACTCTCGCGCGAGCAACGAGGCAAGTGGGCCTGGTTCCGGCTGGTTCCAGACCGATTGCTCACGCTTCAGGCATATCTCGGGGATTTGGCTGATTAGATCAGCCCGTAGCGGCGTGCGATTTCGGCAGCCACTTCGTGCGGAGTGCGCTCGCCTACATCAATCACCCAGTCACCAACACTGTTTATTTCCATGATCTGCTCCAGCTCCTCGGCACGGTTCAGGTACCAGTTCAGCGTCTCCGGAGATTCCCGCACACGGAGTCGCTGTTCGACCAGGTGCAACGGCACGTGGATGCGGATAACATGCAGGTCGTAATCCGGCAGTGCCTCAACCATCTTCTGCCGGTCCTCCTCATGCTCGATTACATCGGCGATTGCGAGTACGGGAATTCCGAGCGAACGATAGTTGGCGGCCATAAAGGCGAGATGCTGCCTGCCCACTTCACTGCCGAATGGATCCTTCGGTGGCCGGGGAAAGAACCAGCGCAGGTGATCCATATCGATACCCGCTGCAGGTTTATTGTGCCTTTCCAGAAGCTCCGTAAGTGCAGTCATCACGCTGGTTTTGCCAGAGCCGACCGGCCCTGTGATGAGAATTGCCTGGTGAGCGGTGGGTTGTTGTGACGTCATGAATTCTCCGAAAGGTTTGCGCAGCTACCGGGATGTCTCTTCTCACGCTCCTGATGGGCCGAACACACAGGATATCAGCAAGATTGGAGAAGGCCTGTTTCGGTTTCCCGTCCATAATGACGTTCAGGTATTTACAACAGACCTTAGCAGGAGCATACAGATGTCGTTTCAAGCCTATCTGGACACCGTAGAAACCAAAACAGGCCTTACGCCTCGTCAACTCCTGGATTTGGCGACCGAGCGCGGCTTCGGTCCCGAAACCAAAGCGACACCGATCATCGAATGGCTCAAAGAGGAATATGGCCTCGGTCGCGGCCACGCGATGGCGATGGTTCATGTGATCACCAAGGGTGACCAGATCAGCAGCAAACATGTTGGTACTGAAGGAACCCACAGTGATGCCTCCGATCGGCTCTGGCTGGACGGCAAGGAATCGATGCCGGCCGACTGGTAGATGTTCGATCTCCGGATTTGACCGCATACTGGTACGAGTCACATCGTCCATTTGCAGTGAATCCGGAGACCACCATGGCCCACCCGCAACATCAGCTGACACCCGAAACAGCCAATACGTGGTTGGAATTGGCGGTGAAGAACATCCAGTTGGAGTATCCGCATTTCGCGTGGATCGTGGCGGATTCCGCAGACGACTATGCCCTCCATCGTGAACTGCACCCGACCTTCTTCGGCTCCTTCGATTGGCATAGCTGCGTGGAGATGTACTGGGTTGCTGTGCGCCTGATGCGTCTGTACCCCGGCCTGCCTGCGGAAGAGAACGCGCAAACCGTGATTGCCGAGCTGCTCACCGCGGACAACATCGCGCAGGAAACGGCGTTCTGCCAAAAGCACACCGGTTTTGAGCGCCCGTATGGATGGGGATGGCTCCTGAAGTTGCAGCATGAGCTCGATATTTGGGAGAGTGAATCCGGCCAAGAGTGGGCGGAGACGCTCCGTCCGCTCTCTCGTCAACTGGAGAAGCAGTTCCTCGACTGGCTGCCGAAGATGACCTATCCCCAGCGAATCGGTATGCACGC
>CAZYDY010000338.1:0-2352 GCA_964646245.1 uncultured Sphaerobacteraceae bacterium | reverse complement strand
CCAGCGTGCGGTTGCCATACACCTCGGGTTGCCGGGTTCCCAGCATGTTGAGGTTCGGGCCGTTCAGAAGCAAGATGGTGCCGTGTGCCATGTTATCCCACCGGTTGGTTACTGTTGATGAGGGCAGGCACGTACGCCTGCACCTGGAATCGGGATTCCGATCCGTCTGGCGTTAACTCGCCATGAAAGACGTATACCGGCTGCAGATACTGGTTCTCGCCGGGAACACCAGAAGTAGTGTATGCCAGCGACAGTTGCGTGTACACAACAGCCCCGCCAATGGAGGAGCCAGGCGCGAACTCATCGGTCGGCAATGATGCATCAACCCATGCGCGTCGTTCCTCGACCTCCTGCCAGGCGAAATCTGCGCCCCGCAGTTGATACACCACGTCCTGCGTGAGCTTGGCCCAGCCATTCGTTGCTTCCAGTACCTGGCCGTTAGGACCAATGGAAACTGACACGAGGGGAGTGGAGGAGATGAGCGGGCTCGGCTGCACCGGCTGGAAACCGACGATCACGCGTTGCGGCTCTTCAGAGCGGCTCAGCACCGATCCGTTCCCGACATCGCCCGGCAGCAATCCGCGTTCTCGCAGCCATTCCCGCGCCGTGGAGATTGCACCCTCATCGCCCTGGAGTTCGCCTTCTTCGGCGGCTCCAAGCAACATGTACTGCACCCGACCCTGGGTCACGTGAAGCTGCGCCTCTCGGCTTTGCACGCTAAACGTATCACCACCAAGGTCGTTCACTTCGCCTTCAATACCAAGTCGCTCGGCAAGGTCCTGCACGTCTTCAAGTGTGTAGGTAAGCAGTTCCATTTTGTACACGGGTGCCTGCGTCGGCACGCCGTCGAAGTTACCAGTGAACGTGCTGCTGAGCTCAAACCGATGCCCTTGTTCGTTCATCGTCGGCAAATCTGCAGCTGGCAGTGTGGATCCGGTCTCCGATGGAGCACCGGTATCCTGCGCCAGCGCTCGCTGCGAGAGCAGCGCACCAGCGCCCAAAAGTGCGGCGAAGCCTCGCCGACTCATTCGTTGTGTGTTCATCGCCATGCGATGTCTTCCCTCCTGTGGTCCGGTGGGTAAATCGTTACGGTGTAACCGGGTCCACTTCGATAATGCGTCGTAGTTCCACGATCTGATCGCGGAGCAGGGCAGCTTTCTCGAACTCGAGATCACGTGAGGCAGCCTTCATCCTGGATTCCAGGTCCTTCACCATGCGGGTGAGTTCATCCTTCGGAATCTGGTGGATGATGCCATCCTTGCCAGTGCCCGCAGCATCATACTGCACGTGCTCTTCTGCCACCGCTCGCATGCGGTCACTCAGGTCGCGGATTTCCTTCACAATTCCGCGCGGCTCAATGCCGTGCTCCTTGTTGTACGCGATCTGGATCTCACGACGTCGATACGTTTCGTCAATCGCTGCCTTCATCGACCGGGTAACTGTATCCGCATACATGATGACCAGCCCGTCAACATGGCGCGCAGCACGCCCGGTAGTCTGAATCAGCGACCCTTCGGACCGGAGGAACCCCTCCTTGTCCGCATCTAGAATAGCAACCAGCGAGACTTCTGGCAGGTCGAGACCCTCTCGCAAGAGGTTGATGCCCACAACAACATCGTGCACACCCATGCGCAAGTCGCGCAGAATCTCCACGCGTTCAAACGTATCGATCTCGCTGTGCAGGTACTGAGTGCGGATTCCAAGCTCCTTGAGATGGTCGCTCAAATCCTCAGCCATGCGCTTGGTGAGGGTCGTCACCAGGGCACGTTCACCCTTCTTGATTCGGGCGTTGATCTCGCCAACGAGGTCATCAATCTGGCCCTTGCTGGGTCGTACGCTGATCTCCGGATCAATCAGGCCAGTTGGTCGGATCACCTGGTGCACAATCTGTTCGCTGTGCTCCATTTCATACGGACCCGGCGTCGCCGAAACAAACACTGCCTGTTTGATCATTCCCTCGAACTCGGGGAAGGTGAGCGGTCGGTTCTCTCGTGCGCTCGGCAGGCGGAATCCGTACTCAACCAACACATCCTTGCGGCTGCGGTCTCCACCGAACATACCTCGAACCTGCGGCAGGGTGATGTGACTCTCGTCAACCAACATCAGGTAATCGTCCGGGAAGTAATCCAGTAACGTACTCGGCTGATCGCCAAAATCCCGGCGGGAGAGATGCATGGAGTAGTTCTCGATGCCGGCGCAATAACCAGCCTCCGTCATCATCTCGATGTCGTAGGCCGTACGCTGCTTCAGGCGTGCAGCCTCCAGCACCTTCCCGGCATCGTTGAGCTCCTTGAGCCGCTCTTCGAGTTCCTTCTGGATATCCCTGATGGCAACCTTGAGCAGGTCGTCTGT
>CAZYDY010000337.1:0-2376 GCA_964646245.1 uncultured Sphaerobacteraceae bacterium | reverse complement strand
GGGAATGGAAGAACTCCGATGGCGAATGCGACGCTTATCGTGATAAAAAGCGGGAAGAGGTAGTTTCGCTTCATAACGATCTTCTTTTTTGAGGGTCCCCCAAGTACGTGGCATGAAGTGCATCGCCACGTTCTGGGAGATGGAGTGCGTGGCAGCCACGAGAATATAGCCACTGCACACTACACCCGTGTAACACATATGTCAAGTGATCCTTGTCCCGGTTAAAATCCAGCATTATCAGGTGGTTGAGGACGAAAGGTCTAGGCCTCGCGGTTTGTGGTGGAAGCCCGGTAGGTGAGGACTGCTGAAGCAATCGGACACGCCGAGCACTTCCTCGGAGCGCACAGTTCCCGATCCAGGTGGAGAAGTCCCTGATGGCCACGCTCACCGAGCTTGCGAACAGTCGGACCGCCGGTAACTTGCTTCATCGCCCTGCGTGCGGGCTGGGTCCACTCAGCTTTGGGCAAATCGGCCCACAATGCCATGGCGGCATCCTCCAGCGCGAAATCGCCTTCAGCAGATGCTTTCGCCAGAATCGTTGGCAAGAGCACGCTTGAAACAATCGCTGTGGCACGTCCCGCTCCAATTCCTGGATGCCACGGTCGGGAGGTTGCCTCCCGCAGGTACTCAACCGGTGACTTGCCATCTCGCACGCACTCGATCAATTGTTGAAGCAGTTCGCCTTTCGACCGAGCCAGCAGCGTTGCCAACTGCATGATGCGGTAGGCAGGATGATTCGCCGGACGAACTCGCGCCAGCTCCCACGTTGTGGCGGGCACGAAATCGTCCGCGAAGCTCGCTGCCGACCCTTGCCACGCGCGTTCGATACGGTATTGGTCTTCTGGCAATATCCCGGCAGCATGCGCATCCGTTGGTGTGAGGGGCAGGAAGCCGCCCATTCCCAGCAACACGCCCGCCAGCCACGGGCTTGGCCCATCCTGTTCAGCCAAATGAGGATGAGAGATGATCTCGTATCGCAGGACGAGTTGGCCCAGGTGTTCCATCGGTGCCTTGTTGGCGCTGTATCCAAATGCTCCAAAAAGCGATTTCAGGAATACATGCTCAGCACCGTACTCCAGTATCTCCGCTTCAAAAGATGCGGCTTTCCCGCGTAGTCGTTCATCGCCCAGGGAGTGAATCGCCCGACGGATCACACTCGGATCATGTTCAGTTAGCGCCGCCGCGCAAACACTTCCGCCCAGCTCATCCCACAAACGGGGGAGGCGCTTGTCAATCGCGAACAATGCCTCATCCGGGATGTGCATCACAGCCACCGGTACGATACGGCCATTGATACAACGGGTTTCCGCAAGATCGTTGACGCTTACCACGTGCAGCACAACGTTGTTGTAATTCGCATCCAGGTTATGGCCGTGACGCTTCCAGTCCTGAGCGTGATGGTGGAGTTCTATATCACCAGTGACAAGCTTGCCATCTCCGAAATCGATCATGGCACCTTTGAAATCCGGACCCCACCCATTGCTCCAGCTACCGTGATAAACGATCCGTGCGGTTCGACCGTCCGTAACCGGGACTTCGCGAACCAGGGCAGCGTTCCAGGCTGCGCTCATCGCCAGTTCCCGGGGCCGTGAAGTAGGGGTGGAGCTGCTTTCAGGTTTCTGAATCGCCTGTGCCATGCGTTCAATCCCGCTATGAGACAAATGTTCTGATTATCACGATTCCATAATAGCAGATCATGCACAGCAAACCCGCCACGGTTTTCCGTGGCGGGTAGTGCCTGGGCGTTGCTAGTTTGTGAACTCTGCGGGCTCGGAGTGTTTTCCGGTTCGTCGTTCGTCCAGGTATGCCTTTACAGCTGCCTGGGCGGTGCCCATGCCGAGCGTCGCGCAACGGACACGGCTCTTCACCGTCTCCTCGCCCATTTCCTCGATCATGGTGTGAGTACCGAGTTGGCCCACTTCTTCCAGGGTCATGCCCTCGATCATCTCTGCGATGATCGATCCGCCTGCCTGGGAAATCGTGCAACCGGTTCCTTCGAAGCTGACATCTTCGATTTTGCCGTCTTCGATCTTAAGGTACATGGTGATCAGGTCACCACAGCCCGGGTTGCCGCCGCCAAGCTGGATGGAGGCGTTCTCCATGCGGTGCTTGTTCCGTGGATGCTCGAAGTGATCCAGTATGTGTTCGATGTATTCCTGGCGATCCAGAGCAGTTACCTTTCTATCCGGGTTCGTTACCGGTGGCGTTTGGAGCGCCTACCAGGCTGCCCCATTCGGTCCATGAGCCGTCGTAATTGCGTACATCGTCGTAGCCCATAAGGTATTTGAGCACGAACCACGTGTGGCTGCTGCGCTCTCCGATACGGCAATACGCAATCACCGGACCATCGGGCGTTATACCCTTGGCCTCGTAGAG
>CAZYDY010000336.1:0-2378 GCA_964646245.1 uncultured Sphaerobacteraceae bacterium | reverse complement strand
ACCACGGTGCCAGAGCGAGGGTTCGGCATGAGACCGCGGCGTCCAAGCACGCGTCCCAGGCCACCGACCTTGCCCATCTGGTCTGCCATGGCAATGGTGGCATCAAACTCCAGCCAGCCATCGTTAATCTTCTGTACAAGTTCATCTGAACCCGCGTAATCAGCACCGGCATCCAGTGCTACGCTCTCGCCTTCGCCTTCAGCGAACACAAGAACACGCACCTGCTTGCCCGACCCGTGTGGGAGAATCACGGAGGATCGGACGGCCTGCTCGGCCTGTCGCGGATCAATTCCCAGGCGGGCATGGAGTTCGATGGATTCATCGAAGTTCGCAAATGCCGCCTTCTTCACCAGCTCTGCCGCTTCCTCGACCGTGTACTGCCGATCGCGGTCCACGAGCTTGGCTGCTTCAATAGTCTTCTTACCCATTTAATGCCTCCTGTGGTTCAAACGAGGGTGTACCCCTCTCCCACTCGTGATTTACAAAAATTATCGAGTAACTTCAATACCCATACTGCGGGCAGTGCCCTCGACCTGCTTCATTGCGCCGTCGATATCGATGGCGTTGAGGTCCTTCATCTTGAGCTCGGCGATTTCCTTGATCTGGTCGGAAGTTACCTTGCCAACCGAATCCTTGGGATTGCCGGAGCCCTTATCAATACCAGCAGCCTTGCGCAGGAGATCTGCGGCTGGCGGGGTCTTGGTGATGAAGGTGAATGAACGGTCTTCATACACGGTGATAACGACCGGGATAACCTGGCCGGCCATCTGCTGCGTGCGCTCGTTATATTCCTTAACGAACTGCATCAGTGGCACACCATGCTGACCGAGTGCCGGACCAACCGGCGGTGCCGGAGTTGCCTTACCGGCGGGCAGCTGCAGCTTTACATAGCCGCGAATCTTCTTAGCCAAAGATTTATCCTTTCTGGCTTACGTACACGTTACCGCCCCTGTCGTTACAGGTGGGAAATGGCGGTTCTGATTCTCCCGAAACAGACTAGTTGAGTTCGCGCTCTGCCTGGAGGAAATCGAGTTCCACCGGCGTTTCGCGCCCGAAGAAGGATACCAGAACTTTGATGGTGCCCTTTTCGTTGTTGACTTCGTCCACTTCGCCAGTGAAATCGGCGAACGGACCTTCGATGATGCGGACACGATCGCCCATCTGGAACGATACGGTGACCTTCGGTGCTTCCTGCTCCATATCGTCCAGCATTGTGGTGGCGATATCCTCGAGCAGTGGAAGTGGCTTGTTATCTTGACTGACAAACCCGGTTACACCAGGTGTGTTGCGGAGCTGGTACCAGGTGTCTTCGTCCATGATCATTCGCACCAGTACGTAGCCAGGGAAGACCTTGCGTTGTACGGTTTTGCGAATGCCGTCCTTGAACTCGACTTCTTCCTGAGTTGGAACCACGATCTCAAAAACCCGATCCCCCATATCCAGGGCATCGATTCGGCTCTCGATCGTTTTCTTCACCTTGTTCTCATAGCCGGAGTACGTGTGCAACACGTACCACTGACCTTCGGTAGGTTGTTCTTCGGTTCCGGCGTCCTCGGCTCGCTTTGCGGCGAGTCGTTCACGCAAGGAAAGTCGTTCCATCAGGATCCTCCTGGTAGCGTTTTAAATGCTGTGTCTGGGTGCTAGGTGACGCTCTCAAAGACTTGAAGGAGCACCCAATCGATACCTCCGAGGAGTGAACCCGCCAAAACTGATAACGCAATCACCAACAATGTGAGGTTACGGGTCTGCTCCCGGTCCGGCCAGTTGACTTTGCGGATCTCGGACATGGTGCTTTCGTAGAAACCACGCGCACCCGAGAAGCGCTCCGGGTCGACTACACGAGCCATCCCCTTCTTCTCACTCTGTGCCTTGGCTGCCTTACGCTCTTCACGACGCTGGATGTGGCGTGCCACTGCTTCCGCTGATTCAGCTTCTGTCTCAGCCGTCGCTACCTGGCTATCGCTACGTTGCGTGGTCTCAACAGCACTTGTTGCCTGACCGCGGCTTCTTCGGCGCCGCCTCGCGGCAGAAGATCGTCGCTTGGGAACGTTCGCTTCTTCGGTGCTCAATGTACGTTTCCCCTGGTTGTCTTCGTGCGGAGCACACCACCTGAGGCTCGCATCATGACGAAGAACAGTTAATCACACCATTATGGGGCGTGCCTTGTGGCTCCGCCCCATTTCCACTCGGTATTTAACCGGGCAGGGCCGGCAGGAATCGAACCCGCAACCTACGGTTTTGGAGACCGTTGCTCTACCTAATTGAGCTACGACCCTACGACCGCGTTTCCGCGGTACCTGAGATTATCGCGTTTCGCGATGGAGCTGATGCGTTCGGCATCGAGGGCAGAACTTCTTGAGTTCCAGACGCCCTGGATC
>CAZYDY010000335.1:0-2387 GCA_964646245.1 uncultured Sphaerobacteraceae bacterium | reverse complement strand
GGCCTGGGAACCAGCGTGCCATCGATGACAGTTACGCTGCCATCTTCCTGCTGCCAAACAAGCCCTTCGGCGGTCCAGAGCAGATTGACTAAGGGTTCGTTTGAACCGAGCGGAATCGAAATGCTGTTTCCTCCCCTGATGGGCTTTACCCAAAGGGAGTGGAAGTGCCATTGATCCTGATCGCGGACCATTATCGCGTAGGCAACCGAATTTCCATCCGGTGATACAACCGCGTGAGTGATCGTACCGGCCGGTCCGCCCTGGCCACTGGTGGCAATAAGCGTGGGCACGGCATCGCCAAAGTTATAGACGTAAAGTTGGCCGTGCATAAGCACGCCGTTATCGTTATCGCCGGCTACAAACACGAGGCCGCGACCGTTAGGCAACCATTGCAGGTTGCTAAGGTTCTGGTCCGGAGCCAGGTGGAGCATCTCCAGCTCGCGAGCCTCGGCATGGCCACTATCCAGCATAAATACGCCCTGATGGCCATCCATCATTTGCGTGAGGATAGCGACCTGTGAATCCATCGGACTCCATAGCCCCTTCACCACGATGCCGGCGACACCCGCACGTGAGATCGGCATAACAGCACCACTCATCGATACCCGTCGCATCACCCCGGGCCCGGAAACGACAACCGCATTCCCTTGCGGAACCCAGGTTATATACATTCTCTGTGGGTCTCGCTGCAGGGCCGGAGTTGCCGCGGCGGGACTGGCAACCGGGGACGCCTGTACAGGCGTGGTGGGTATAGAAAGCTTGATGCTATCTCCAAGAGGCTCACCATCCGCTCCGTAGAACTGCACGACGATACTCTCGTCCATCAGACCGAGGATGCCGACGCGGTCGCCGGTCGGTGAACTGGCTATATCCAGCACCGACATTTCTTCAGCAAGGTTGAGCGGAGTGAACGACCGACCCACAGTGTCATATACCTGGAGTTCGCCATTAACAAACAGATATGCAAATTGAGGTGCTCCCCGGAGAGCAAAGACATCCTCAGGCTTTGGGGTTGGTATGGTGGTTGGAACGAGGGATTCGGTTGACGCCGTTATGGGCTCTTCCGTTGCCGTGGGAGCAGACGTCGATCGACTTTCACCGGCGAACTGGTGTCCCTCACCGTTGGAGTCAGAAGAAGAGCCATTGCCACACGCTGCCAGCACGATCATTGAACAGAGCAGCACGATAAGGAATCGTGCGCGTGATCCATGGGTATACCGGGAAGAAGTGCGAGGATCAACGGGCATAAAGTAAGCGTGGTTTCCCTTCTGAAAAGCAGTCACCATTTGACTTCGTAGCTTACCACGCATGCAATGGGAATCAATGGCGGCCAGCCCTCCCGATTCATGCGAAAATGAAGCTATGAATACGCCGGGGTGAATCGAGCCCTCTCAACGACACAGGACAGTAAATGACCACAAATGAGCCAGATCTGTCGCGGATTACGACCGAGCAACGAAATCCGAACTCCGCCACCATTGACACATTGCCAACGCTGGAGATGCTCGGCGTCATCAATAAGGAAGACGCCCGGGTGGCACCGGCGGTTGCAGAGCAGCTTCCACAAATCGCCCAGGCCGTCGATGGCATCGTCGATCGCATCCTTCAAGGTGGAAGACTGATTTACATTGGAGCGGGTACGTCTGGTCGACTCGGTGTGCTGGACGCATCCGAGTGTCCACCTACGTTCAACACTCCGCCAGAACTGGTCGTTGGCCTCATCGCAGGAGGCGACCATGCCCTTCGCCACGCAGTGGAGCACGTGGAAGATTCGCCCGAGGCCGGAGCCGACGCGTTGAAATCCATAGGCGTAAGCGAGAAAGATACGATTGTCGGAATCGCCGCGAGTGGCCGCACACCCTTTGTGCTTGGCGCGATTGAATATGCGAAGAACCTTGGCGCGCTCACGGTGGGTATCTGCAACTCCGCGAATGCACCGCTGAGCGATGCCGTGGAAATCCCGATTGCAGTGATTTCCGGACCAGAAGTCGTAACCGGATCGACGCGAATGAAATCCGGCACGGCCCAGAAACTCGTGTTGAACATGTTGAGCACGGGCGCGATGATTCGGCTGGGCAAGACATACGGCAACCTGATGGTAGATGTGCAGCCGACCAACGAGAAACTTAAGGTGCGCGCTGTTCGCATCGTAGCTGAAGCGACCGGGCTCGAAACAGATGCGGCCCGCGAGGCGCTTGGTGCTGCCGGCGGAGATGTGAAAGCCGCGATCGTCAGTACACTCACCGGTCTGGCCCCCGAAGCGGCAAGGAAGCAGATCGATGAAGCGAACGGTCGAATCCGCACCGTGATCGAAGGAGAGAAACGATGAGCCAGGCGTTCTTCGCCGGAATTGACGGTGGCGGAACGAAGACAGAACTGGTGCTGGT
>CAZYDY010000334.1:0-2399 GCA_964646245.1 uncultured Sphaerobacteraceae bacterium | reverse complement strand
GCCATCAAGCAGTACAGCTGGTTCGATAACATCGCCACCACCTTCGCCTTCATTGGCTTCTCGGTGCCGACGTTCTTCTCCGGTCTGCTGCTTATCTTGCTCTTTAGCGTCAACCTGGGCTGGTTACCCTTTATCTATAACTCAAACCCGTCGTCTATAGGGGTGGCGATAAAACAGAGCATTATGCCTGTCGTTGTACTGGCTCTGTTTTCATCCGCACAGTTAACGCGCTATGTGCGCGCGTCAATGCTCGAAACGATTAATCAGGATTACGTTCGAACGGCTCGGGCCAAGGGCTTGAGGGAAAATGTGGTCGTCATTACGCACGCTATGCGTAACGCCATGATTCCGGTCGTCACCATCATTGCCCTGCAGATTCCGGGCCTTGTGGGAGGAGCGGTAATTACTGAACAGGTATTCCTGGTCCCGGGTGTTGGATCTGCATTGATCAACGCCATTAAATCCAAGGATATCCCGGTGGTTATGGCCATCACGTTCGGTGTTTCGATATTGGTGGTGTTATTCAACGTTGTTGCCGACGTTATCTACGCCTTCCTTGATCCACGTATCAAGCTCAAGTAGCACATACCTGCCCGATCAGGAATCCGTTCCGGAGGAGTTCACATGGCCGAAATCACTGCCGATCCCGAAAAGGGAACACTGGCAAGCATCGATCCCCTGAAAAACGAGACCAAGCAGCGCTCACTTTGGGGCGATGCCTGGAGAACGTTCCGTAAGCACAAGCCCGCCATTGCGGGCATGGTGTTGTTGGTTGTCTTCTTCCTCTTCTGCTTTGTAGGAATCGTCTTCTGGGATCTCCCGCATAACTCGCCGTATGTCTACGAGACCAACGTGCGGATCGGCGGAAGCTCGGAAGTACTCAATTTCAATACCGGCGAGACGGATACACAGTTCCACCCGTTTGGTACCGATGAGATGGGTCAGGATATGTTGGCCCGCATCATGTTCGGTGGCCGCATTTCGCTCGCCGTCGGCCTCATGGCCGCGCTCATCGCTATCACGCTTGGTACTGCCATCGGCGCCGCAGCCGGATTCTATGGCGGGTTCCTTGATAGCATGCTGATGCGCATTACCGACCTCTTTATCAGCCTGCCATCGCTGCCGCTCCTGCTCCTCATCACCTTCCTGTTCCGCGATACATTCCGGAACTGGGGCGACAGGGTATTCGGGTCGCCACATGTTGGCACATTCGCGCTTATCGTTAGCGTTATTTCCATGCTGGCCTGGATGCCAGCCGCCCGCCTTGTGCGTGCGAGCTTCATGTCTGTGAAAGAGAAGGAATTCGTGGAGGCGGCCCGCTCGATCGGTGCCCGCGAGCGTTCCCTCATCATGAAGCAGATTCTGCCGAACGTGCTGAGCCCCATCATTGTTGCGGCAACCCTTGAAGTTGGTGCCGCCATCATCACGGAGTCGTCGCTTTCGTTCCTCGGTCTTGGATTCCCGTACGACGTCCCAACCTGGGGTGCCATGCTCTTCAATGCCAAGGATCAAATGCAGTTCAACCCCAAGCTTGCGCTGCTGCCCGGTACCATGATCTTCCTCACCGTGCTGTCCATCAACTTCATTGGTGACGGCCTGCGAGACGCGCTGGATCCACGCAGGAAGCAGTAACATAAACGACAATGTCTATCGGAAATCGGGCCGGAGGAACTATCCCTCCGGCCCGATTTGCGTCTCAATGCTATCATTTGGGAAGTGACGGCAGGTGCCGACATAACCACACGGGAGTGGAGTATGCCTGATTTGAATCCCTTTCTTCGAATGATGCTTGATCGTCGTGCTGCTGTACTCGGAGGTGCTGGCGCTATTGCCGCTCTCCACACCGTTGCCAATGCGCAGTCCACACCACAGCCGGTCAACCCTGATGCGGTTCCCGGCGGCACGTTGAGAATTGGCGTTCAGGGTGATCCTGTGGAACTCGATCCCGGCCTGGTACTGCTTGACGCTGCTGGCCTTGTTATCGATTTTGCATACGAAGGCCTCACTCACGAAGGGCCGGATCTTTCGCCGCAGCCACGGCTCGCCACCGACTGGACTGTTTCCGATGATGGCCTGACCTATACCTTCAACCTGCGTCAGGGTGTGACCTTCCACAACGGGCGTGAGTTCGTTGCGGACGATGTGAAATACACCATCGATCGCATCATGAACCCCGATACCGGTTCGCCGTGGCAGGGCGATACCGCGTCGATTGATTCTGTAGAAGTCGTTGATGATGCCACCGTCGTGCTTCACCTGAATCGCCCGGATGTCAGTATCCTCAGTACGCTAACTCGCCGTGGATTCAGCATTGTGCCGCAAGAGGAAGTGGAAGCAAACGGTGATCTCCGCCAGGTTATGATCGGCACCGGCCCGTTCCGGTTTGTTGAATTCATTCC
>CAZYDY010000333.1:0-2407 GCA_964646245.1 uncultured Sphaerobacteraceae bacterium | reverse complement strand
CGACCGCTGTGGACGAGCTCGAAGTTATTGAGCAGGTATCGCAGCGCCATCACCAACAGGAGTGCGCTAATAAGCGCTGTGACGTGTCGAACCGCCACCATCGGCACATCACCCCAGGTTCTGAAGCGAATGCCCATACGGATCAAATACACGACCGTCACGGCCAGGATGGTGACAACCAGCAGGCTGATGAGCGTTGTTTCAAGCGTGCGGAAGAATGGCACCTGGAAAACATAGAAGCCGACATCACGACCATACGTCGGGTCGGAGACGCCAAACTCACGCCCATTAAGGAAGAGCATGACTTCTTCCCACCGGTTGGAGAAGTAGCGACCCAGGATGAATGCAATCACCGCCGCACCGCCGGTGGATAGCCACTTAATAGCAGTGTTGCTGTAGGTGCCGAACCGGTTGTCCTCCCCAACATCGAACTTTTTGGTGTTACGCAGGGCCAGCCGCATGTTGGTGAGGAAGAGCAATCCGGAAATAAGCGCGGCCACGAAGAAGGTGCCGATCTGGAATCCATATGTCCGCATCAACACGGAGCGGTATCCCATATCGCCGAACCAGAGCCAGTTGATCCAGAACGGTGCGGTTACGAATGCCACAACCACAAGTGCCGCCAGGATCGCCAATATAACGAGGCTTCGTTTGGTACTGGCGGAAATCTGGAACCGCTTCTTTCCTGAGGGCCGAGACGATTGCTGCGAAGGATCTTTTTGGACAGGACGACGTCGGAAACGGTTCATGTGCGTGGGTTTCTCCAGAGCGTGCCATAAGGTCACATGCCTCGGCTGTTCGTGCTACGATCACAAGCAATACTACTCCACACAGCACGTGTGCTTGCACTCCAGCCTAGGGAAAGTCAGCTATTCATGTCACCGGATTCACAGTCTCGATTCACAGTCGATCACGGCATCTCAGTTCAAAGCCTGGGTAGCTCCAGCAACGGAAACGCGTTTCTGGTGACGTGTGGCACGCAGGTAATGATGATTGACTGCGGGGTTGGCATCCGGGCTATTCGAGCCGGCCTCAAGGATCGCGACATCGACCTGGCTGATATCAGCACCATCTGCATCACACACGAACACAGCGATCACGTTCGCACGCTTCCGAAAGTACTGCGCGACGACATCACCGTGTTCGCAAGCAAAGGTACGGCCAGCCGCAGCATCGGTCGCCATCCGAACAGGGTGCAGGCACGAGCCTTCCAGCCAGAGAAGTTCGGTGACATCACTGTGTGGCCCTTGCCGGTAATGCACGATGCCGCTGAACCGACCGGCTTCATGCTGGAGTTCCCAGACGGATCACGCGCAACACTGCTCACCGACCTCGGGTGCTACACAGATGAACTGACACCGTTCCTGCAAGCCAGCGACCTGATTATCCTGGAGGCCAATTACGACGAGCACATGCTGCTTACCGGCCCCTACCCTCGTTACCTGCAGGAGCGGGTGCGGTCACAGCGTGGACACCTCGCCAACAGTGAATGTGGAACCGCGCTCACGTCGGTGCTTTCCCGGGAACATCGTGATCCGGTGATTCGGCTGGCGCATGTGAGCGAGAAGAACAACATGAATGTGCTCGCAGAACAGACCGTCAATGAAGCGCTGACGCAGCAGGATTTGACGTTTGATGTGCGGGCATTGCCTCGTCGACAGGTCTACGAGCCCTGGTTTTCGCCCAGGACGGCCTCAAGCGTCGGCTTCGCACCGTTTACCCCTCAGCCCGCTCGCGGACAGCTTGCGCTCGATATCTAGCGCACCTGGCTAGTGGCCGCCCGTAACGATGCCACGGATGCCCAGGCCGCAAATCCAGAGCGCCACCAGGGAATAGACAATCAGCGCCTGCCGCGGATGGCGTGAGCGCATGTAGCTCCATGCAAACGGCAGCGAGATGATTGCCGTGATGCCGTAGAGGAAGTGCACCGACTGCACGGTGAACCCACCTGCGAGGATCACCACACCCAGCAGCACCTGCACCGATATCAGCACCTGGCCGATAACGAACGCGCCACCAATGTTTCCGCCGAGTTCTCCACCGCGGATATATTCGAAGATCCCCCACACACCAATGGCGAAGAAGAAGTACATCACCGTTTGGGCGAGTGTGGCGTGGAGTTGTGCGACGATATCCATGGAATCCCCATTGCGAAAACAACGAATCAAACTGGCAGCATTATACCGCCAGATACAGAAATACCCCGGCAGTTGCCGGGGTATTTCTGTGCGTTATGCCGCGGTTCCTATGAACGCTTGAAGGCGTTCAGTCGGAGCGCAACAGCCGCGAGCATCAATCCAGCCATTGATGCCAGGAGTATTCCGAGTCCGACGTTCTCAGAACCGCTACCCGTAGACGGCAGTTCCGTAATCGGATCTGGCTTCTTGTCCGGATCGGTCGGAACCGG
>CAZYDY010000332.1:0-2408 GCA_964646245.1 uncultured Sphaerobacteraceae bacterium | reverse complement strand
GACCATACTGCCCGCTCCATGGCAGTGCGATTCGCTGCTGCAACGCCGATGATATCCAGTTCATCCGCCTCGACAGTTCCTAATGCCCAGCACCGGGCACGCGCCATGATGCCTTCGGCAAGGACTGCCCGACGATTAAAAGAGATCGTTTTGGAATCGCGCACTGTCAGCCAGAAATCGAGATCGCGGAGGATCTCCCCTGGCTCCGGCAAGATGACCGCGCCAGCCATCAGTGGACCTGCGAGGGCGCCGCGGCCCACCTCATCGACGCCGGCGACTGCGGTGCTGCCATGTGAGGCGAGCCAGGTCTCCCATTCATACGTGGCAATTTCAGCGAGATTCACAGCAGCTTCCCGGTTTCCCTGGCGACATCGTTCATGTCGTCCAGATTACCAAGGAATGCGTTGTAGCGGATATGCATGAGTCCGATGTGGAGAAGGCAGCATTGCATTCGTTCGTCCCGATGGTCGCCGATGGTGTCGACTTCTCGTTCGAGATAATTGGGAATATCGAGCTCAGCCCACTGCGGATACCAGGGATTCCAAAAGCGGAACCAGGCGAGATCGTATATCGCATCGCCCCACATCGCCGTGCCCCAATCGAACACACCGCTGATGCGATTGTTGTGTACAACAACGTTGTAGTTGATGGTGTCCTCATGGATGAGGTGTCGATCGGCTGGCAAGAACGCGCAGAGCTCATGCAGCTTCACGAGCCCGTCGTCGAAAACCCGTCGTGCGAATTGGTGCTGATCAAGAAACGGGCGCCATCCACCTCCGCGAGAACCAGGCACATCATTGCCGACGTCCAGCAACTGATCTGCGAAGCTGGCGAACAGGCCATTGCCGTCGTTATCCCAGCCTCCGTAACCAGTGCTTGTTGATGTATCGGCCTCGCGCATGGCGATGAGCATCCGGGCTACTGAGGGCAGGGTTTGTTTCCATTGCTCGTTCGTCAGTTCGTCCAGGTGAATACCAGGCATGCGATCGCTGATGCACCAGAATCGCTCCTCGAGTTGTCCTATGCCATACACAGTGGGGATGGGCAGGTCTTCAGAATCAAACCTGGCGGCATAGGCATCGCAATGAAAGTCGTCAGGAGTTGCGGCGAATCGAATCACATACTCGCCTGAGCCTGTGGAAGCGGAGATCGCTGAACTCCATGCGCCCGAGCGCAGGGTCTCCAGTGAGAGGACTTCCGCGTCGAGCACCTGCTGTACGAGCGAGGTGATCTCGGCATCCGAGGGTGGAGGAGGAGCTGAATAGTTCGTCATGATTACATTTTGGCATAAACAAAAACACCTGGCAGTCAAAACGACTGCCAGGTGTGAAGTTCTTACCGGGTGAGGATTAGGCCTTGTCTTCCTCAGCTGCTTCGTCAGCAGCCTCGGTGACGTCCTGTACTGTAGCTTCCTCGGCCTCAATGGCTTCGGTAGCAGCAGTGTCCTCAGCAGAGGTTTCCTCGGCGGCAGCAGCTTCAGCAGCGGCGGCCTCCTCGGCAGCGGCCTGTTCGGCCTCGAGTGCTGCGATCTGGGCAGCCTCTTCCTCTGCAGCAGCGCGCTCGGCAGCCTTGCGGGCACCGGCAGTCAGGTCACGGCGGCGCTCAACAATACGAGCGGCACGACCGGTGAGTCCGCGCAGGTAGTACAGCTTGGCGCGGCGAACCTTACCAAAGCGGGTGACTTCAATCTTGTCGATACGTGGGGAGTGGATAAGGAAGGTTCGCTCTACACCAACAGAGTGGCTGGCGATACGGCGAACGGTGAAGTTCTCGGCGATTCCACCACCTCGGCGGCGGATGACCATACCTTCGAATACCTGGATTCGCTCGCGGGTGCCTTCAACAACCTTGGCGTGAACACGTACGCTGTCCCCGGCCTGGAAATCTGGCACATCCTTGAACTGCTCCTGCTCAATAGAGCGGATGAGCTGCTGCGTCATTTCTTACCTCATATTCTTCCGGGAATCCCGGGTACCAATACTTGTGTGCATACAGTCCGCGCAAGGGAATACCACCCAGGATCAACGGGCACAAGGGGTATTCTATCAGTCCGCCTGCAGGGGTGGCAAGGTGATTTCGTCGTCATCCCCGAGGATTGATATCACTTCGGCCGCAGTTTCGTACCGACCGAACGATGGCATGATGTACACACCCTCGCCATGGTTACGGAGTTCCTGCAGCAACTCTTGCCCCATCTTCACGCCTTCCGCACGGCCATCCTTATCTGCCAGCTTCATACGACGCCGCGCTTCATCGGAGAGTGTGATACCCGGAACCTCGTTATGAAGGAACTCGGCGTGCTTATGGCTCTGCAGTGGCAGAATGCCAATCATCACCGGAATCGGCAGCCGTTTGGCGCCAAAGACCTCGAGGAAGTCTGTCCATACCTTTGCATCGAAGATGGGCTG
>CAZYDY010000331.1:0-2421 GCA_964646245.1 uncultured Sphaerobacteraceae bacterium | reverse complement strand
GGGTGGACGTCTCCAGGCTGAATGATCGTATTGCTTACATTGCTCAGCCAGTGGAAGCGCTCACCGATATCGAGCGCCGCTACAGGTCCGCCAGCCTGGTCTGCCGCTGCGATCAGGCTCAGGGATTCCAGCCGGGATTCGATCAGGCTCGTATCAATATCGCCAGCAAAGGCTTTCAGGCGACTGTGATTGATTTCATAGCCAACGCGGAGGAATCGCTGCGGCCGGCAGAACAGCACGAGGCCGATATTCATCGCCTCTCCCCGTTCGATACGAGGCACCAGGCGCAAAACTGTGTAGAGGTAGGGCACGCGCTCACTCACGGCGCCGACCCCGATTCGCGCGGTTCGGATCGATTGCTCCCACGCCTTGCTCAGCGCGGGCTCGTTCTGTCTCTTCAATGAATGGACGTGGACCCTCTAGCCTCGAGAGGAAGTACTCCATATACGCATGGCGTTGCGCTTCAGCGTCTCCTTTCTCGTTTTCTGGCAGCCACTCATCCGGCACAGATCCCACAATGCTCCAGAGCACGTTGTCGTCCAGCTTTGGCGCCAGGCGGGAATCTGCGTCCACAACCGAGCCAGCTATTGGAAGAAGCACGTGATCCTTGATGGAGGCGAATGATCGACGTCCTTGCTCTTTGGGCTCGGTCCACCGGTGGTGGGGGAAGATCGCTGCGCCATGATCAATCAACCAGATCGAATTACCCCAATAGAGCATGTTCGGGTTGCGGGTACTGCGGTCGACATTCGCTGTGTATGCATCCAGCCAGACGATATCTGCCGCCAGAATCGGGTCCATTGCAACTGGCTTGGCCGGGTCATATGGAAGTGCACCGGGCAGGAAGTCCATACCCAGGTTGAGCCCGATCGAGCGCTGGAGGTGATCCTGGATCTCCGCATCTGGCTCGCCAGCGGTTAATGCCTTCTGTAGATCAATCAATACCAGCTCAGGAACCTGCAGTCCCAGAGCTCGAGCGATCTCTCCGGCAATGAGCTCCGCCGTCAGCGACTTCGGACCCTGTGCCGCCCCATGAAGCTTCACAACATAGAGACCGTCATCCTCAGCCTCAAACAGCCCGGGAACGGAACCACCTTCTTTAAGCGGCATCACAAATCGCGTTGCGGTGAGTTCCCGCAGCGATGGTGTTACGGATTCTTGCGTCAATAAATTTCTCCAGTCGGATTTTCCAACTCTGCAATGATCTGTTGGAACTGCTCGCGCGATGCGCTGCGCACATACTTCTTTGCCGGTAGCATTCCGAGGTTGCGAATCTTGCCCAGGAAGGATTCACCCCGCATACGCAGGCTGAACGTGAGTTGGCTTCCCCTGCCAGATTCAACGGCGGTGAAGCGTGTAATGATATGGATACCGTCGATCAGCTGATCCAGGCCCACATACTGCACGCCTTCTTGCGTTACACCGCGCTCTGGCGAGAAGTCAGGTGCTTCCTTCCGCATCCAGCGTTCGGCTGCATCGAGTGCATCATTGGTATTCGCATTGATGTATTGGGATTCGGTGATCTTCATAGGAATTGAAATGGGCCCGAAGCGGCCGCAGCAGCTCCGGGCCCGAGTCCTTCTACTTCAGCAGCGCAACGGCTTCGATTTCAACCAGCACGCCCAACGGGAGCTTGGCCACCTGTACGGTGCTACGGGCTGGCGGGTTTTCACCGGTCATGAACGAGGCATAGACTTCATTGAATGTCGCGAAGTCACCAAGATCCTGCAGGAAGCAGGTTGTCTTCACGATGTGGTCCATCCCGGAACCTGCATCTTCCAGCAAGCCTTTGAGCGATTCGAGTACGCGGGTGGCCTGTGCAGTGATATTCGCTTCCACCACTTCGCCCGTCTCAGGGTCCATGGGAATCACACCAGAGGTGTAGATCATTCCGTTTACTGTCACGGCCTGGGAGTAGGGTCCGATTGCGGCGGGAGCCTTGTCGGAAGTCACTGCCTTATGCGTTGCCATGCTGTTCTCCTTCTCTAATAGAGATAGATGCGAGTCTCTCGGTCGGGTTTGTATGCCTGCCGCTGTGATCACACCAATAAAAGCGTCTGAAATAATAGTACCGGTAGATGGCTTTTCGCGCTTGAACGCACCGAAAAAACGAGTTTCCGGAAATCCCTTGACACACCAGATTTGCAGGGCTATAGTTCCTGAGCCCTCGAGAGAGGGTGAGACCTGACAGCGAGGTCAGGGCGGTATCCGAAACACTTTCGGAAATGGCCCTTGACGGTAGCAAATGGGACATGGTAACATCATGTTCGCTGCACTGAACAAGTGCAGAGGTTGAAGGGAGATGCGGATGTCTCGGTAAGGTTCACAAGAACCAAACGGACATCGACCTGGGAACAGGTCGTGATAGCATCTTTCGCCCCTTATGAGTAGGGGCGCTTGTGTGTCTAGCGGCACCTGGCA
>CAZYDY010000330.1:0-2433 GCA_964646245.1 uncultured Sphaerobacteraceae bacterium | reverse complement strand
CGCCCTGCAGGAAGAGAAGAAGGACCAGAAGATCGGCTACAACGTGATCACGGACGAGTACGTGAACATGATTGAAGCTGGTATCACCGATCCGGTGAAGGTCACCCGCAGCGCGGTTGCCAACGCCTGCTCCATTGCCGGTATGATCCTCACCACCGAGGCCCTCATCTCCGACAAGCCGGAGAAGGAATCCCCGATGCCAATGGGTGATCCGGGCATGGGTGGCATGGGCTTCTAGTCCAGCAATCCCGGCGAATACTCGCCAGCAAACAGCTCTTGTGGATACGTCCACAGGAGCTGTTTTGCGTTTTCTGGGAACTATCCTGCGGACTCGACGTCTCAATAAGTAACGAATCAACTACAGGCGTCATGAACGAAAAAGGGGTAACCCATGAATCGACGTACATTCATCACAGCTGGTGCTGCATTGGCTCTTTCTACACAGAGTGCTTTTGGGAAATTGGTGGAACAGCTATCTGGCTCTACCGCAGTTTCATATCTCACCGACGCTGAAGTAGACCTTGGTCGCACTGGTTTCATGTTCCACTCTCGCTTCCTGGATCCACAGGGAGATTCGGAGATCATGGCGTTCAGTAACGAAACGTGTGATGCGTCCGTCCGATTCATACCATCTGGTACGGATCCAGAGGCGTACATTGAAGAGCGCATCGCTGGTATCTCCGGACAGATGGAGAATGACGAGGTCGTTGGTTTTGATGTGTTTGATGACGGAGGATGGATGGCGATGTCCGTGCTTGATTCGAACGGAATCGATCGCGGTGTCTACCTCGAAGTTCAGCTGAATGCGTTCGCGGACTACGATCTCGAGGTGTACCTCGTGGCCGATCACGATTCGCTGCAGGATGACCTGGATCTTATGCAGCAGGTTTTGCTTGAAGGCATGGAGCCGTTTCTCTTCACCGAGGAGAGCGAAATGCCAGGACTGATTTTCTCATCCACTGCAAATTCAGGCTCGAGCAGAACAGGGCGATCGTCGTCATCCAGGCAATCTCAGACCACAACTGGTAATTCACGTTCCACAGATTCGACCAATTCCGGCACTTCCGCCACTGCTGACCTCGACGCGGACGAGGTTGTGGAAGTTGTGCGACAGCATCAGTCGCAGTTTATGGACGAGGTTGACCGCTTCTACGAGATCGTGGAAATGCTGGGAGATGAGACATCCTCCGACGCTGAGGAGGTCGGCTGGTTCGATGAGCTACTGAACATGATGTTTTCGTGGACAGAATATCCGGCAACTGCCAGCGATCTCACGTTCCCATCGGAGCTTGCCAGCCTGAAGTCGACATACGTCGAGTGGTCGGATGGAGTCGGTGAAATGGGTGTGACGATGGGTGAGTGGATGCTTGGAGAGGGAGATATTGATACGTTCCTGGATGCAGTCGACGTAGCGATGCAGCTCAATAGCGTTCTCAGCGCAGAGCTGCGCACCCTTGGTGTGGTCATAAGTCCGGCAGGGCAGGGGTTTGCTCATCCTGGCAGCTTCCCACACCGATCCCTTTGCACGTACGTTTCCACCCACAAGATTGCATGATCGCGAAACGCAAAGGAGTATGAGAATGAACCTTTCGAGCCGCAGAACTCTGTTCAAGACCGCCGTCGCTAGTGCCGCAGTAATTGCAGTTGCCCCTGCAAGAGCGTTGTGGGCGCAGCCCGATGGCTCGGATCGAGTCTTCGAATCTCGACTCACCGGATCGACCGTGGAGCTCCTCAATGAGGATGCGGAGTTCTTTCCCGAATATTACGTATTCGAGGAAGAGGCTGATTTCATTCGCGAGACTGTCTCTGTGACCATACCCATGACCGCTGATGCGGAGATCGAGTTTGTGCAGACGACCATGACTGCCGAGGAATACATTGAGGTGATACTGGGGCGGTTCCGGGAAAATTGGGATCAGGTGGAAATCGCAGATTCAGACTCCGGTGCTGATGGTGCCTGGGTGGCTGCCAGCATACTTATGGAGCCGTCTGAATCGTATCCCAATGGTATCCCGTTCTCAGTGTTCATCGAATACCAGGCCGGAGCATATGAAGCAGCCGACCTGGCTATAGCAGTCGTCACTCGTCCCGACGGGGTGGAGGTAGGGATCTCGTCGGTGCAAGACGGCATCCTCGTAGGTGATTTGGAACCGCTGATGATGGTGGAATCCAGTCAGGTACTGGCGCTTTCATTCCCGGTGTTGACCGGCGACACATCAACGACGACATCGACGAGCGGTCGGAGTTCGCGATCCACTCGAGAATCGGGTTTAGAAGAGGGCACCACAACTGATTCTTCCAGTCGTGGTCAGGGTCAGTCGGGTTCTACCACCAGCAGTGATTATCCGGATGCAGTGCGAGAACATCGAACGGAATTTATGGGCACCTTCGAAGAATTCGCCGCAGCACTCAGCGTAACCGTAGATGACGCCT
>CAZYDY010000329.1:0-2444 GCA_964646245.1 uncultured Sphaerobacteraceae bacterium | reverse complement strand
CGCTGGGATGCGACGCACAACCCGTTCTGCGGATACTTCGCAGAAGATGAGGACAAGCTCGAGAGTGACCCGGGTAACATCCGCTCCAACCAATACGATCTTGTTGCCAATGGCAACGAGCTCGGCGGTGGCTCGGTACGTAACCACAAACGCAGCCAGCAGGAGAAAGTGTTCGGCCTTATGGGCATGAACGCTGAAGAGCAGAACGAGCGATTCGGAAGCCTTCTGACTGCGCTTGAGTACGGTGCGCCGCCGCATGGCGGAATTGCTTTCGGACTCGATCGCCTCGTGATGCTTCTCGCCGATGAAGAGAACATCCGCGAGGTGATTGCCTTCCCGAAGAACAACCGCGGTGTCGACATGATGTTCGAAGCACCAGCACCGGTAGAGACTTCGCAGCTGGACGAAATTGGACTGCAGCTTAAGCCGAAACAGAAATCAGAAACGAAACCAACGAACTAACCGCAAACACATGTGTCTTCTTGAGGGGTCATACAGCGATCGTCTGTATGACCCCTCATTAACTATACGCATCGGGGAGGTCCTTATTGAACGAAAACCATGATTCAATTTCACAAGTTGCCTCAGAGGAGTTCGCGTATCTCACGACCACCGGGCGAAAATCGGGCAATCCGCATCGAATCGAAATCTGGTTTGGAGTGCACGATGGCCGGATTTACCTGATGTCTGGAGGTCGAGACCGATCGGACTGGGTTAAGAACCTGCAATCTGATCCCCGGGTGACCATCGAGATTGCGGACGAAACCCACACCGGCGTCGCCACGATCCTTGCGGAGCCGTCCGAGGCGGACGCGCTTGCCAGGACGATTCTGGTACAGAAGTATGGGAAAGAGCGAGACCTGGAGAAATGGGGTCGCGAATCGCTCGCGATCGTAATTGACCTCTTGGGCTAACGAGTCCAACTGAGACGGCTGGTGGAATCGATCTGGTCGTTCTCAATCAGCACCTGGATATCGCCATCGATTGAAGGCTCGGTACCGGTGAGATCGATGCGGAATGATCGCAGGCTGAAACCGTCGCCCACGAAGGCGAGATAGGCAACGGACGTGCCGAGGTAATCCCACGTTACGGCGCTTGCGTTTTCCCCGTGCGTAAGCCGAACGGTTTGCGCTGTCTCGACGTTGCAAAGCCAGAGATCGCTGAGTCCATCTGAGTCACGAATAGTCCCAATAACCCAGCGACCGTTTGGCGATACAGCACCGTCATATGCGCCCTGGGCACCTTCCATTACTGGCCAGGTGGCGCCGGTATCCAGATCACGCATGCCAATGTAGCTGCTCATCAGATTTTCGCCAGTGACGGTGTAGCAAGCGTACTTGCCTGCAGCATCAACCGTGATTTTCTCCACCTGACCCGGCTCGCCGAAATCGGTGGGGCCCGGGAACATCACGTTTGAATCGTAACGGAGAATCCAAAGCTGAAGCTGAAAGTATGGGTTCTCGGCGGTAGACGCAAAGACGACGATGCCCGATTCACTCCAGAATGGATCGACGATCCAGTCGGAATCCTGGACGTAGGCTTCGGTACCACGCTGAAGCGTGCTCTCGCTGCTGGTGAGCCGGCGTGTGCGGCCAGACTCGGTGTCGAGGGTGATGAGGTTGCTGAACGATTCTCCGGCGCGGACATACATCAACATGTTCGAGTTCGGCTGCCAGGTGGGAGCCATGGCGTTCCCGTCTTCCCGGAGCGTGGTTACGCCTTCGGGGGTCCACTGCATGATGTGGCCGTCCTTGATGAAGGCGATTTTCCCGAACACGTTTTGCTGCGCATTCGCCAACCCAGGCGTGGCAATGCCAGCGGCTACGCCGGCTATCAGCATGCGTCTATTGATTGGCCGGTTCAGCATGAGGAATCACTCCGGAGACGACTGTGGACTGGATGAAAGTGTACCGCCTGAGCGGCATCTACCTTGCAGGCAACGCCTGAAGGAGTTCACGAGCGATTGCTGCTTCATCCCACGGGCGATGCTCGAACCCCCAGATGATGCTGGTCTCATGCCCCTTGCCGGCAAGGAGGACAACATCCCCGGCTTCGGCGCGGTTGAACGCCAATGCAATAGCCTCGCGGCGGTCCTCGATAATATGGACTTCGGCCCGCTCGTTCTCAATTCCTGCAGCGATGTCGTTCAGAATCTGCATTGGATCCTCATTGCGGGGATCTTCACTGGTGATGACCACGATGTCAGCGAGATCGCCCATGACCTTCCCCTGAAGCGGACGTTTGGCGACGTCGCGTTCGCCAGCACTGCCAGAGACGACAATGACCTTGCCGTCGGTTGTGAGGGTGCGGAGAAGCCGAAGAATCTTGTCCAGACTCGCGGGGGTGTGGGCGTAATCGACGACGACGCCAAATGGCTGACCTTCGTCGATTTGATGCATTCGTCCCGGTATGCCTGGTACACGCTGAAGCGCCTCAATCGACTG
>CAZYDY010000328.1:0-2464 GCA_964646245.1 uncultured Sphaerobacteraceae bacterium | reverse complement strand
GTGGTCACCTTCCGGAAGGGTGATGACGGCAAGCTGGGCGTACCAGGAATCGTCGGCGTAGATGGGTTCAGTCCCGAGCAGGTGATGCATTTCATTTAGGAAATCGCGAAGCTGCGTGTGGCAGCGGGCACGAACGGCATCCCACTCAAACTCCCGCTGCCATTCGATCGCAGCAGGCACAGTGAGGAACGGGCTAACATCGCGCGTGCCCTGCACCTGATTACGCGAAACGAAGGTATTTTCCGGATGCCATCCCCAACTGATGATGCCGCTCTCCACCCAGGGCTGGTGTTCTTCACTCACCCACAGGAATGCAGACCCCTTCGGCGAACAGAGCCATTTGTGACAATTTCCGGCGTAAATATCCGCGCCAAGTGCGGTGATATCCAGCGGAACCTGACCGGGCACATGAGCACCATCGATGATGGTGAGAATCCCTTCCTCGCGAGCGCGGGCACAGATCTCCTCCACCGGAAGGATCAGCGCAGTTGCGCTGGTGATATGGCTGAGGAAGATCGCTTTCGTGCGCTCCGTCACACCCTGCCAGAGTTCCTCGACCATGGCTTCACGAGTAGTTGTCGGCAGCGAAATCGGCTGCTGGATGTAGGTCGCTCCTGCTTTTCCGCACAGGTATTCCCATGTGTAGTTGAGGGCACCGTACTCGAGATCGGTCGTGAGGATTTCATCGCCAGGCTCCAGGGCCATTGAGCGGGCAATGATGTTGATGGCGGCCGTGGTGTTGGTGATAAAGGTAAGGTCATCGGCTCTGCAGTTCACATACTCGGCCAATACGGCGCGGGCATCGTCGAGCAGCCCTTCCTGGCGGCGAGCGATGAATTCAACCGGTTGTCGTTCCATCTCGGCCTGCCAGCGCTGCCACTCATCGAAGACCGGTTTCGGGCACGCACCGAACGATCCGTGATTGAGGAACGTAACATCGGGATCGAGGTTGAAATGCGGTTTCAAATCTTCGGCACTGAGTGGCATGGTGGTACATCCGGAATGTAACGACGCGCCCGTGGCGTCTCGTAGTCTCAGCATACGAGCAGGCAGCTTCGGGAGAAAGTCCCCGGGCTTAACCCTTCTGGCGTTCTCGGCTATTGTTCAGTGAATGACTGCAGAAAGGACACAAGATGCCAGCGATAATCGACCGCCTCGAGGCCATTCGCGCCGATACGCCAGGGGTTAATCACGTAGCGCATTTCAACTACGCCGGGTCGGCCCTGCCCGCCAAGCCTGTACTGGATTCGGTGGTGCGCCATTTGGTGCAGGAAGCAACCATCGGTGGCTATGAGGCTGCGGCTGCTGCCGAAGACCGGATCGAGGCGGTGTATGACTCGATTGCAACGATGCTCAACGCCTCGCCAGATGAAATTGCACATGTCGAAAACGCAACGCGTGGTTGGGACATGGGCGTATACGCGATTCCGTTCCAATCCGGAGACCGGGTGCTCACCACCAGTTGGGAGTACGCCAGCAATTTGATAGCGCTGCTCCACATTCAGCAGCGTTTTCGGATCACTATCGAAGTTGTGCCAAACAATGAGCATGGCGAAATCGATCTCGATGCGCTGGAAGAGGCGCTTCAACAGCCAACCGCAGCTGTGTTCATCACGCATATACCGACCAATGGAGGCCTGGTGCAGCCAGTCGAGGCGATTGGCAAGCTGATCCGCCAGCATCAGCCCCAGGCCTGGTACGTGCTGGATGCCTGTCAGAGTGCTGGACAATTACCGCTGAATGTGGAGGAAATCCAGTGCGACATCCTCAGCGCCACGGGCCGGAAATACCTGCGCGGGCCGCGAGGAACGGGCTTCGTGTATATGCGGAAAGATCGGATTAAAGAAGCGATCCCTCCCCTGCTCGACCTCCATGCCGCGAGTTTGATTTCCCCAACCGAATTCGTGATCCGTCCGGATGCCCGCCGATTCGAGAATTGGGAAAGCTACGTCGCGGGGCGCCTGGGTATGGGTGCGGCGGTCGACTACGCGCTTGATCTCGGCCTGGACGCCATCTGGGAACGGGTGCAGCAACAAGGCGAGCTGTTACGGTCGAAACTTCGGGATATCAGTGGAATACAGGTGCATGATACCGGTCGGGTGCAGGGTGGAATCGTGACCTTTTCCCATGAGGAAATTCCCTCGGAGGAGCTGCTTGCGGCGCTGTCGGCGGAGAAGATCAACACATCGCTTTCCAACATCTACAGCACACATATCAATCCTGAAATAGAAGATATCGGCACCTTCATCCGCGCCTCGGCACATTACATCACGACGGATGAAGAGATCGAGAAGCTGGTGCAGACTGTTGCGGGTATTGCGGCGGGCGATCTCGTATGATCATCCGTTCGACGAGCCAGCCGCTACAAAGAGATTGCCACAATGCCTGACTATCCTCTTGACCCGATCGAACTCACAGCAAAGCTGGTGAGCATTAACTCGGTGAATCCGTCGTTGATTCCCGG
>CAZYDY010000327.1:0-2497 GCA_964646245.1 uncultured Sphaerobacteraceae bacterium | reverse complement strand
GTTCCAGCAGGACTGGACGACCTGGGGCTTCCGATTGGATTGTCCCTGGTGGGACGTCCGGATCAGGAGTGGGAGTTGGCGGATATCGCGCACGCTCTCGAATGCGCCCTCAAGTAACAGGAAGGACTCGGGCGATCGAGAAATCGATCGCCCGGTTTGATTACTGCTTCGTCAGGATCGTTTCAATTTCATCCAGCTCGTTTGCCGACAGCGGAGCGTGGGCAAGGGTGTCCACATTCTGCTGCAACTGCGAAACGCTGCTGGCGCCAATAAGTGCGGACGTCACTTCGCTGCGGCGGAGAATCCACGCCAGGGCCAGCTGAGCCAGGGTCATGCCTCTTTTGGCAGCAACCTCGGCCAGGCTTTGCGCCTTTTGCAGATAAGCATCATCGACCTGATCGGACTTGAGAGAGCCACCCCGCGCGGCGCGGCTATCGGTTGGAACTGAACCAGCGAGATAGCGATCCGTGAGGAGTCCCTGGGCGAGCGGTACATAGGTGATGCTGCCCACGCCATGCTTGCCTAGCACTTCGAAGAGCCCTTCTTCCGGGTGACGGTTCAGCATGTTGTAGCTTGGTTGGTGAATGAGCAAACGGATGTTGTACCGATCCAGGGCCTCAATCATTTCTTCGGTGCGCTCTGGACTGTAGTTGCTAACGCCCACGTACAGTGCCTTGCCCTGATGGATTGCAGATGCGAGCGCGGATGCAGTTTCCTCTATCGGCGTTTCAGGATCCTCGCGGTGATGGTAGAAGATATCCACATAGTCGAGGCCCATTCGTTTCAGGCTCTGATCGAGTGAGGACATCAGGTATTTGCGGCTGCCCCAATCCCCATACGGACCGGGCCACATATCGTAGCCGGCCTTGGTGGAGATGATCATTTCGTCCCGGAACGGCCGGAAATCCTCCGCGAAGATGCGTCCAAAGTTCGCCTCGGCGCTGCCGTAGGGTGGTCCGTAATTGTTGGCGAGGTCGAAATGGGTGATACCTGCGTCGAACGCCGCGCGCAAAATTTCGCGCTGGGAATCGATGGTGCGATCATCACCGAAATTCTGCCACAGACCTAACGAGATCTCTGGCAACATCAGTCCGCTAACTCCGGTACGTCGAAAGCGCATGCGGCCATCGTATCTGTTTGGATCGGGTTGGTATGGATTCATTTCGTGCTCCTCGTATATGCGCATACTCACGCGCGTTCTCTATCTGTTATCGCATGGTTCGATCGGAAATCATACGGGAGAAATACCCTCAAAATTCTCTTGACCACCGATGCATGGCTCTGCTAGAATCTGAAATCAGAACAAATGTTCTAAATCAGAGCACAGGGAGTGAGCATGAATTCGCAGGAGAACCCGACCCCATCATCCGGCAGCTACGTGCGTTGGACGTGTCCAAACCACAGTAGTCCAGTGCTGTTGGCAATGGTGGATGATTCCGGACATCTGCAGATAAAAGTTCGAGACCGTGTCTGGCTGATTCGTGACTTCACGACCGTGACCGCTACCTGCCCCAAGTGTGGCCAGCGGCATACGCGTCGCATTAACGACTGACAATTCTATAGAGCTCCAGAGAGCCGATGTTCGCGCTCAGGGAGGAGCTCTGTAATGACACAGCATCAAACACTTCATGACCGGCTCATGGCTCGGTATGGCAATCAGAAGGAAGAACGACAACAGTTACGAATCCCGGTAACGGGTCGCATCAATCCGGAGACAGTTCAGCGGATTCAAGAGCTGGCAACGAGTGCCAAGTCTGGCGATAACGCAGCTCGTGACCAACTGTATTTCGCCTTGAAGCCGCGACTTTACCACAAGGTTTGGGCACTCAAGCCCTGGCCGAACACGCCACATATGACTGGTATCTGGGATCGTGATGATGTTCGCCAGGAAACCTGGATGGTATTCGTTGAGCTGCTGGAGACATGGAATGGTAAAGGTGAGTTCGTGCCCTACCTGCTGGCAAGGTTCTACTGGCGCCTGCGTGACCGGATTTTGCGCGGCATTGGCAAGCCGCAAACACAGTTCGGGGAGATTCGGATCCCGGAAGAAATGCTCGCCGAAATACTCATTGCTGAAGACGGCGAACAGCCTGAATCCGTGGCCATAGCTCGAAAACTATTGGAGGAACTGATTCGCCGGCGAATGACAGGAACGTCATCTCCAGGAGAGTTTGAAGCGTGGGTACAGGTCATCAATTCGCGACAGACCGCTTCACTGGTGAGTCCCGATCAAATCGTGGACGACCGGGATGTAAGCGAGCGGGTGAAGGTAGCTTAAGCAAAGGTAGTCGACAAGCCCGGTGATTTTCATCACAATGCGTTCATGTAGTGGATTACGGGCCAGGGAGCTAACCATGTCTAACGATACAGGGGATAACACGTTCTTCACCGGGGCTGATTTCAGCGATACCTCGATCGAGACGCGGTGTATCCGCTCCGGCCAGGATCCGCGAAAGATGACCGGCTCCATGATCGTGCCCCTGTATCAAACCAGCAC
>CAZYDY010000326.1:0-2501 GCA_964646245.1 uncultured Sphaerobacteraceae bacterium | reverse complement strand
TCCGTTGCACTCGCGGTCGTTGGATTGTTGCTGCTGGTGATGAAATCACGCCGATCTTCCCGGCTTGGGTTGATGCTTCTGGTGCAGCCGATAATTGCCGGCGCTGTATTCGTGATCAGCTATCCGTATGTTTGGCGCAATCCGATTGAACACAGCCTCAACTTGCTGCGATATCGCACAATGAGCTTCGATTTACAGGGCTCGTTATGGGGACAGGTTGCGATTGATTCGCCGATCGAAGCCATTGAGCGCATCTGGAATCGGTTTGCCAGCGAAGAGTGGTCGATACTGGGTCGCTTCTTCGGTGTGGCTTTGCCGCTGGAGATTCTGCTCGCGATCATCGGTGCCGTAATCCTGACAGTTCTGGTGCTGCGGCGCGGTCTCGGTAGCCCAACTGCAATGGTCGCGGCGGCCATCGGGGCGTCGACGGCAATCACTATTCTCGGCATGCAGGTGGATTGGGCGCGTTACCATCTCCCGATTCTGGTAGCGATAGCCATTTGTATCGGCGTTGTTGTGGGTAGCCTGCAGCAGCGAATCCGCCCCACCCCAACCTCCGCGGCAGACGGATAACAGGACACCAAATCACACCGGGACGAGCCCATCAGCTTGCTCCCATTCTGCCTGGAAGTCCGCGAGGAATCGAAGCATCACCTCGTGGCGCTGTTCGGCAAGTTCCCGGCCTCTTTTTGTGTTCATAAGGTCTTTGAGGAGCAGCAGCTTCTCGTGAAAATGACTGATCGAATCTCCCTTGTTTGCCTTGTATTCGGCTTCCGTCATCTCCGTTCGGGGGGTGTATTCCGGATCGTAGATGAGGCGATCGCGCGATCCACCATAGGCGAAACAGCGCGCGATTCCGATGGCACCGATCGCATCGAGCCGGTCTGCATCCTGAACGATCTCACCTTCCAACGTCGACATTGGACGCGGTGTGCCGCCTCCGTAAAAGGAGACCTCGCTGATGATGGTGAGCACGTGTGAGATGACTGCGGGATCAACGTTGTGCTGCTCCATAATGCCCCGCACTTCGGCCTGGCCAGCGGCTTCATCACCATCGAAGAGCTTCCAGTCGCCGATATCGTGAAGCAACGCAGCAAGACTGACAGCGTATGTATCGCCGCCTTCAGCGTTGGCAATGAGAAGTGCAAGATTCCATACGCGTGAGGTGTGAGTCCAGTCGTGACCGCTCCCCTCTCCCTCCTGCCGCTCTCGCACTACGCCTGCAATCTGCTTCACTATTTCATCATTCATTCGGTATCCCTCCATACGACCCCTCTTTATAGCAAAACTCTGCTTTCTCTGCGGTACCGAAGCGCAGAACTACTGGCAGGGATTATGCAATGTCATACTGTATGTAGCGTCCCGGAAAGGAGCACCGTAGTGAAACTCTCACTGGTGAGCAAGACTCACGTCATCGATAACATCTGGAGCTTCGTGTTCGAACCGGAGTCAGTCTTTGACTATGAAGCCGGTCAATATGTGCGCGTACGGTTGGAACACACCAACCCCGATGAGAAAGGTGAGAAGCGCTTCTTCACCAATTCCGCACCTCCGTATGAAGGCGTGCTGCAGATTGTCACACGCGTCACCGGTAGCACATTCAAACAAAAACTTGCCCGCATGAACGCTGGTGACGAATCGGTGGAAATGATCAAACCGCACGAAGGTGATTTTGTGTGGCGCGATACCGAGCGGCCCACGCTCTATGTTGCGGCAGGTATTGGGGTCACTCCGTATCACTCCATCCTGAAGCAGCGCGTGCATGATGGCGACAATATCCCAGTCACCCTTCTCTACAACGGTCGAACCAACGATCTTCCGTGGAGGGAGTACTTCGCCGAGATACAAGCATCGAACCCGGAATTCCAGGTGGTGTACCAGATTGATGAGCGCGTTACTGTGGAGACGTTACGATCACGCTATCCACTGCTCAACGAATCGCTTGTGTATCTCTCGGGGCCGGAGCAGATGGTAGAGGACGTGGGCGAGCAGCTCAAACAGGCCGGCCTGCCGGAAGATCAACTGATGCAAGACTGGTTCCCAAATTACGACGACACCAGCTACTAAAACGTGCAGGTTGGCATCTTCTAGCTGAGCAGGGCCGCTCTTCGCCAACCACACCCAGGGAACGAGGATGCCTTGTGCCGTCTCGCGAAGGGAAAGGGATTCCCCGACATGGTTGCGGGTTATTCCCGATTGTGTCACTCGGATATAACGGGCTAGTCTTGGAACACTGTTGCGAGAGCGGTAAACCGATTGCGCTTTCGCCTGGGTTTATCAAGGAGTTACGTCATGAGTGAGCGCAATACCATTGATGTTCGCACGATCATCCCGCGCGAGCGACATCCGTTGCTGTTCAAGACATTCGATGACCTTGCAGCCGGGGAATCGTTCGAACTGGTGAACGATCACGACCCGAAGCCACTTTACTATCAGTTCATGGCGGAGCGCCCCGGGGAACTCGGCTGGGAGTACCTGGAAGAAGGACCGGAAACCTGGCG
>CAZYDY010000325.1:0-2503 GCA_964646245.1 uncultured Sphaerobacteraceae bacterium | reverse complement strand
GCGATCAGCGTGCGTCGGTTTAAGGTGCTCATGATTGTGTTCTCCTCAGTGGCAGCACGTATTCATCTCCACGGGGCTCCCACCCCTCAATATCTGTGGAGACTCCTACAGTGGAAACGAGATTCCAGAGATAAATAGCGGCAGGATGCCTCTGGAGCTCGCGACCGAGCTCCTGGTAGATGGCGTTGCGTTCCCCGGCATTTGGCTCGACGGCACCGGCGGCAATGAGCTCATCAGCGGCGGGGTTGATGTAGCGAGAGAGGAAGCCTTCGGAGTTCACCACGAGCCGCAAGAATGTGAACGGATCGTACATCGGCCGCCAGGTGGCATAGCGAAGTGCTGGTGCCTGGTCGTTTGGCCAATCCTGGTTGAAGCCGGCGAGTTCTGTCGCGACGATGTTCAGCCGCACCCCTACTTCCGCCAACTGGGCGACAACTGCCTCGACCACATCGATGCGAGAACCGGCAACGACCTGGATTTCGGCGTCGATACCATCTTTGATTCCAGCCTCGGCAAGCAGCTCTTGCGCCCTGGCCGGATCGTACGGGAATGGATCGAGTGACTCATCGAACCCGATGCCACGCGGATCGGGGAAGACACTGGCGAGCCGGCGAGCTTCCGGGCTTACCAGCGCATCTGCAATGCTTTCAACATCGACAGCGTAGTTCAGGGCCTGTGCGACCAGGGGATCGTTGAAGGGTTCCATATCCGACGCGATGCGAATGAACGCGGTGCCCAGGATGGCACTCGTGATGGCGGTGTTTCCGCCCTGCTCAATGCCGGCTATTTGATCGTGCGGAATCTCCGACACAATGTGCGCCTGGCCGGAAGTGAGGTCAGCGACGCGAGTGCTGGCTTCTGGTACGAAGCGATACGTGACGCGTTCGGCTAGCGGATCTCCCTTTGGTGTGCCGAGTGGATAATCCGGGTTTCGGACGAGGGTGATGTGACTATCCGCCCCCCACTCTTCGAAGATGTACGGACCTGATCCAACGGGAGCTGTGGCAAGGGAGTCTTCTGTGAAACCCTCGGGCAGCAACACTCCCCACACCACCATTTGGCTGGGCAGCCAGGCGGCTGGCTCGGAGCAGACGATTTCGGCGTTTAGATCATCGATCTCACGCACTTCGGTGATGACATCGTAGAGCTCGGAAATCTGCGAATCTGCTTCCTGTATGTGCTGCACGTTGCGCGTGATTGCTGCGGTGGTTACCGGCGAGCCGTCGTGGAACGTCATCCCCTCACGCAGCTTCACGCGGAACGTTATGGCGTCATCCGTCTCAAAGACCTCTGCCGCCTGGGGCAGGATGGTGCCATCCGGGCCGAAATCGACGAGCGAATCATAGACAGCATGGATCACGCTCCAGTCCCGCGTGGAATAACTCGTAGCCGGGGTGAGGTTATCCGGTGAACCGGATAGATCGATAACGAGCTCTTCCAGCACGTCCGGCTCCGGAGTAGCTTGTCTCGCAGTGAGTAACGATGGGGCGATACTCGCTGCCATCGACGTACCGACGAATTTCCTGCGTGTGGTCATGTATTTCGATATCCCTTCATACGTGGATCCATTACCGTTCGTAGCCAATCCGCCGCCATATTGAGCGCGGTGACGATCAAAACAATGGTCAAACCTCCGATAATGCTGACCCACGGTCCGTTGTAGAGCAGCTCCTGCCCATCGCGGACGATGCCTCCGAGCGAGATCTGTTCGATTGGCATACCAATGCCGAGCCATGTGAGCGATGCACTCCAGAGGAGCATTGAGCCAATTTGCTGGAAGTAGACGACGATCGCGATTGGAAGAAGATTTGGCAGGATGTGCCGCCGCATAACGTGTGCGCTCGAGCCACCCATCGCCTGGGCGGAACGAACAAACTCTGACCTCGCGATCACCCGGGCCTGTGTGCGCAGGACACGCGCGTGCGTGATCCAGCCGGTGCCGATAAGGAGAAATACCACGGCGGTTGGTGATTGACCGATGGTGGCTGTCACCATCAGGCCAACCGTGATAAACGGCACGGCCAATACCGATTCCACCAGCAGCGTGATTGCGCGGTCGACCAGACCACCGACCATGCCGGCGAGCATTCCGGCCATGATGCCGATAGCCGCTGCACCGCTTGCGGCAATCAGGCTGACCCAAAGCGAATTGCGTGCCCCGATGATGATGCGTGCAAGCAGATCGCGACCGAGTCCATCTGTGCCGAACCAATGTCCACCGAATCCGAAAGGCGGTTCGAGGCGATCGGCGAGCGACTGGGCAGTTGGAGATGCAGTGATAAACGGACCTACCGATACCGCAATCACGACGACCACAAGCGGAAGCAATTGCCAAGGCACACGTGGCGGTGATGGTGGCCGGAAGCGCCGCGGCTGTCGGGATTCCCGGACCGGAATGGAGATAGTGATCGGTTGCTCAGCCACGAGCCACCTCCACTCCAGCGCGTGACCGCAGCCTCGGATCAATGAGCGTTTGAACCAGATCGGTTATCAAATTGATGAC
>CAZYDY010000324.1:0-2509 GCA_964646245.1 uncultured Sphaerobacteraceae bacterium | reverse complement strand
CGAGGTATGGATATTCTGCCGGATCAAGTTTGAGGTTCTCATCGTTTGGGAAGGTAATCACCGAGCCATCGTAGTTGCGATGAACGATTGGTTCGACGCCTGTGGCCTTGAAAGCCGGAGAGGTATCAACGTGTGCCAGGAATCCAATCACCGGGACATGCTCAAATCCCTCGGTCGCAGGAATGCTGGCGGTCACTGCGCCATACGGTGTGAGTTCGACATCTGATGCACCGATTTCCTTCAGTTCATCTACCAGCAGTTTCTGCATATCCAGCTGGATTTCAGTACTTGGAGACGTTGAAGAGGACTCATCGGATTGAGAGTCAATCCTCGCATACCGCACAAAACGAGACTCAAGCTCACTGGCAAACCGACCGCTCATGCATTGTTCCCTTCAATCGATATCGGAAAATACGTACCCGTAAAGTGTATACAGTCGCAAGATTAACATCACATGCACTGCTGGTGTTGTTGACACCACATGGAAGCGTATGATGAGCGGAGAATTAATATCCGGCAGAAACGCAACACATATATCGGGACACTGGTGGCGTCAATGGAGCTTGCAGGATGAAATCCATAACTAACTTCTCTTTCGCAGCCATTGTGTTCTCGATGATTTGGGCGGCCCTGCCAGGCATTGCAGCGAGCCAGGAGGCCCCGCTCTCCGCCGAAGAGCAGCTCGTTGAACGATACGCGCCTGTGGCCTATATCCGATATCAGGCACAGCAATGTGGCGTGCCTCCTTATGAGGGTGAGCCGTACTTACCACTTCCCGTCGAGATGGTGATCGGAAACGAGCGCGTCCTCATTCGCGACAGTGAGAACGACGATGAGGTGGTGGCAACCGGGCCGACTGCGCAGGAACTGGCTACCTTCGGTCCGGAAACGTATATGGATTTCCCCGGGGATCCGCGACAACCGGGTTGCACCTACGAAACAGATGAGCGGATACGCATCGGTGAAGAAGGCTTTGTTCCAACAGCCTATGCCAGGGTCAGTTTCGATCCCGTAAACCAGCAACTTGCCCTTCAATACTGGTTCTACTGGTATTTCAACGACTGGAATAACACGCACGAATCCGACTGGGAAGGCATTCAACTGGTATGGGACCAGGTAGAAAGCGTGGAAGCGGCCCTGGAGGTACCGCCGTCTCGTGTTGGTTATTCGCAGCATGGCAACGGAGAGATCGCGAATTGGGGCGACGAGAAACTCCAGCTCGACAACGGTACGCACCCGGTCGTTTACCCTGCGGCCGGATCTCACGCGACGTTCTTTAGCAACGATACATTCCTGGCGTGGGGAGAACGCAACTCCGGATTTGGGTGCGACGTCTCCACACCTCCATCGATTCGCACGCCACTGGATGTTGTGTTGATTCCAGGGGTAGTTGAACCGGATAGTGATTTCGCCTGGCTGTTGTACGAAGGGCGCTGGGGAGAACGGCAGCCAGGTGCCTTTAATGGTCCACGAGGGCCGATGTTCAATAACAGGTGGGCGGAGCCCTTCGAGACATTCGAGACATGGCGGCCATTCAGCATCGTGGTACCTTCGTCCGATACGCTCGGACCAAGCTTCGCAGACGCGTTTTGCACGCTCACCGGTGCAGGATCAACCCTTCTCATTGAATTGATGGTACGACCGTGGCTCACATGGCCAATTGTCATTGGCATGGCTGCCGCCTTGTTCTATTTCAGCCGCACGTCTATGCCGATATTGCGTCGCGCCGTGGGCATTTATGCCGGTAATCCGCGGCTCTTCCTCGGAATTGGGCTCGTATCGCTACCGATTGGCATTGTTTTCAACGCGCTGCAGGCGTTCTTTATCGGCAGACAACCGCTGAGATTCGTCGTGGAATGGCTCGACAATACCGGCGGAGCCCGACTCACCGCTGTGATGGCAGTTGGCGGGATTCAGCAGTTCGCAATGCTGCTCATCATCACGCCTGCGCTGGTCTACGCCGTTCAGCAAGTTCTGCAGGGAAACAGGATGATCGCGCCGGAGGCCTACGCGGGCATTCTTGACCGGGCCAGGGCTATCGTGACGACGTTCGTGATCTTCATTGCGGTTATCGGACTGCTATTGCTCACCGCTGTTGGGTTCCCGATCGCGATTTGGCTGGCTGTGAAGTGGCACTTCTTCGTTCAGATACTTGTGTTTGACCGCACCATTCGGCCGGTAGATGCACTGCGCGAGAGTTTCCGCATTGTGAGAAGAGGCACCTGGGTGAAGACACTGCTGGCGTTGGTGGTATTCGACATTATCGCTGTTCTTCCGGGAATCCTCGTTGGCTTCGGGTTGCTCACGATCGGAGGAACAGCAGTTGGCTTCGCGAACGGAATCAGTAGCCTGCTTTATGCTGTGCTCATGCCGCTTTCGGTTATCGCTGTGACGCTGCTTTACCTCAATAGGCGCGAGCAGGCTGACCCAGATCCTGTCGAAGAGCCAGTGGTTGCTGCCGATAGCGAGGAGCCAACACTCGCGCAAGGGAACGCATGATGTCGCACAC
>CAZYDY010000323.1:0-2515 GCA_964646245.1 uncultured Sphaerobacteraceae bacterium | reverse complement strand
AGGTTTCGTGCATCGTGAACTATGCGGCATTGCAGGTGGGACGCTTCGTCGCGTTTAGTCATAGTAGCCAACGAAACAAGAGAATGCAATAGGCCTTTACGCAATCTCTTTGTGATAGTTTTCACGGTAAAGCGCTATTTCATGAGGTGCTTGGGCGTTAGGTACAACTTCCGATTCAGTTGCCCTGCCTTTACTGGCATATCGATCCAGCAGGTGCAGACCTGTCACAATTCACGTGGCCCGGGGAAATTTGGGTATGCTTCCAAACAACGTAAATATTCGTGGGAATGAGAAAGGTCTGCGATGCAATCCAATTCTGAAGATGTCCGCCAGGAAGTGCGACGACCACTCCACTCAGAAGACAACTACTTCGGCCGGCGCGAAGTGGAATTGTATGTTCGCACCTACATGACCCTGCTGGAGAGTTCCAGCCCGATCGCCTTGCGATCGCTGGAGCCGGCGCACCTCACATCAGGAGCATCACTCCACGCTGGTGCAGAGGAACGCGAGCCGGATATGAACGCGTTTCTGTACAGCGCCAATCGGTTACCGGCCGGCATCGTCCATGTGAATCACGTGATTCTGGGACAAACCCCGAAGAGCTTCACGAACGCCGGATTCCATCAGGTACACGACTGGCAGCCAGTGAGCTCACCAGGGCGACGCCGGCGCTGGTACTGGGATGGCGGTGAGATGCTGGCCGCATACATCGCTTCCGCTTCTGATCTCGATGATCTCATCCCCTCCCTGGTGGCGTACCAGATCGAGTGGAACAAAATGAGCCGCTTGCTTCGCGATGAGCGTGAAGCGCACAAGCATCTCGCGGAATCCGAAGGCAACATCGTTGAACAGGAAATCGAGCGTGCTATTCGCAAGGCGATCCGGCTCTCCAAAAAAGATTGGCAACGCCTGAAAGACGTCTGGAAGGACGGATTCTGGGACAACATGCGATTGCTCGCAAAAGATCGCAAGCGCATGGATGTGCAGATGTTCGGCGGCACCTACCTCGGCTTTGCACGCTCCACACGCAGTTGGTGGCGACCAGTGGTTGAAAGGATCGGGGCGGAGACACTTCGCGAACGGCCCGTCTACTTCATCAGCAGCAACACCCACAGTTTCGTTAACGTGCTGAGCGGGGTGGCGAATCGGCGCCGCGATACGCTCATGAAATACATCGACGACACCCGGCACCCCGAGCTGTACCCGGAACTTAACTGGTGGCGAGAAGGTCGGAGTCGGTCGTCCCTTGAGAACCTGCTCTATTTTGCCGCACGCCCCTACTTCCACGGCCCGGATAAGGCTGCCGAGCGCGAGATGCGAATGCGTGAGGAAGAAGCCATCGGCATTCGCCACATTGAACCCACGAGTGCTGTCGACGTTGGTATCCAGATTATCGAGATGAATCAATTGGATCCATCGCAATTCGACGCGCGATTGTCCGTGCCGGATGTTTCCAATTCCGATGCGATCATCGTCAACATCAATTACCCGCTCGGCCATGCTGCGTATCACATCATGAGTCAGGTAGCGATTTCGGTCGACCACCTGCTGGGGGTATACATTCTCGGCAAGGCTGCAACACTCAACGGTCGCATTGGCGACATCATGATGAGCAATGTGGTGTTCGATGAACACAGCGGTAATACGTACTGGTTCGACAACTGCTTCAGCTCAGATGATTTGGCGCCATTCCTCCGCTTTGGTGCCGCGCTGGATAACCAAAAGGCTGTTACAGTAAAGGGAACCTATCTGCAGAATCAGGGATATCTGGACTTCTTCTATCGCGAAAACTACACCGTAGTCGAGATGGAAGCAGGACCGTATCTCAGTTCGTTGTATGAGGATTCCACGCTGGAACGGCATCCGCAGGACCAGGCGATCAATCTGATGCAGATGCAGGAGAACTTCGATCTCGGCATCATCCATTACGCATCGGATACACCGTATACCCGGGCACATACGCTCGGTGCGCGTGGCCTGAGCTTTTACGGCATGGATAGCACCTACGCGAGCACCATTGCGATTCTGCAACGTATCTTCCAGCAGGAAGCCAAGCGATTGGGGAACGCGGAGTAATGGAACCGAAAATTGGATATGTGTCGTTGGTGAAAGTTCGCTTCAACGAGTGCGACCCTATGGGTCATCTCAACAACGCGAATTACCTCACCTACCTGGAACAGGTGGCATTCGATGCCATCGCCGCGGCAGACATGGACCGATTCACGCTCGTGGAGCGATTTGGCGCGCTGTTTGTGGTGCGCAAGCATGAAGTGACATATCACCAGCCTGCCATGGAGAACGAGTGGCTCCTGATTCGGTCATGGGGAAACAATTTGCGCGGCGCCCGCGCCTGCCGGGAGTATTCTGTGAGCCGATTCACCGGAGACCCGGCCACCGTAACGCAAGGTCAGGTACCAATAGACGCGATTCCGGAAGTGGATCGGAGAGACATCGTCGTCTCCGCGGAAACCGAGTTCGCGTTCATGAACGTCACCACCGGCCGACCCGCGCGCAT
>CAZYDY010000322.1:0-2517 GCA_964646245.1 uncultured Sphaerobacteraceae bacterium | reverse complement strand
GCGTTCAGATAATCGATGGCGACTTGTACCAGGCTGGCGACGCCAATGCCGAGGGCATCTTCATCGATATCGAACTTCGGATGGTGGTGTGGCCACACGATGCCCTTTTCCTCGTTGCCGCAGCCGGTCATAAAGTAGCAACCGGGACGTTCTTCAAGGAAATAGCTCATATCTTCGGCGGGCATAATCGGCTTCATATCCAGCAGGTTATCCTCACCCACGATCTTCGCGATTGAGCCGGCGGCGAGGTTGGCCATGGCTTCGTCGTTGACCGTCGGTGGATAGCCGCGCACGTACTCGATTTTCACCGTTGCGCCCTGGGCCGCGGCAATACCTTCGGCTACCTCCTTGAGGCGCCTCTCGGCAAGATCGCGATTTTCATTTGAGAAGGTGCGTACTGTTCCACCAAGTGTGGCGGTATCCGGGATCACGTTGTTGGCTTTGCCGGCGTGGAATGAGCACACGCTCACGACCACGGGATCGAGTGGATCGACATTGCGGGATACGATCTTGTGCAGGCCGGAAACAATATCGCTGCCCACCATGACGGGATCGACACTGGTATGCGGCATGGCGCCGTGTCCACCCTTGCCCTGCACGGTGATCGTGAAGCTGTCGGCCGAGGCCTGGACTGGACCGCCGAGGACGCCCACGAAACCGGTAGGGATTGGGCTCATGAGATGCTGGCCGAAGCATGCATCGACATGCGGATCTTCCAGTACACCTGCCTCGATCATCGGTTTGGCGCCGCCAGCATTGGCTTCCTCACTGGGCTGGAAGAGCAACTTAACCGTGCCGCTGAACTGATCGCGACGCTCCATCAGGATACGCGCTGCGCCCATGAGCATGGCTGTGTGGGCATCGTGGCCACAGGCGTGCATAACACCTGATTTCCTGGAGATGTACTCCTTGTCCGATTCCTGATCAATAGGAAGCGCATCCATATCGGCGCGAAGGAGCACGACCTTTTCCGGCCCTGACTTTGTTCCCTTTATCAGCGCTGTAATACCGGTTTTGGCGATGCCGGTACGGATGTCCTCGGCGCCGAGTGCCTCCAGTCGCTGGGCGACAAATGCGGCGGTTTCGGTTTCCTCGAACCCGAGCTCCGGATTCTCGTGGATGTGCCGACGATCTGCGATGACACCGGGGACGATTTCATCGACGTCTGCCGGCAGAGGTGGGAGTGGGTGTGGACTGAGTGTAGCCATTTCGATTCCTCGTGTAATTGCAAAGAGGCGGACCGGTCACCAGATACGAATCATGGTGCCTGTTTTGTCCGCCCCTTTCCGCCCGGTTCTCATCGCCTGATCGGCGATGCGGTGCAGACCACGGTCTGCGGACCGGACCGCCCCTGCGAATCCGACTAACCGTTCAGGTACTTCAGGGTCACATTGACCATTGTCTTGATGCCGTGAGCCATACCGTCCTCATCAACGTCGAAGCGCGGATGGTGATGCGGCCAGACGATGCCCTTCTCTTCATTTCGCGTGCCAACATTCCAGAAGGTGCCGGGGCGATTTTCCAGGAAGTAGCTGAAGTCCTCGGCACCCATTCCGGGCTTGCCGGTCTTCACGCCTTCTTCTCCCACCGCTTCGATAGCAGCTTCGCGCACGAGCTCTGCCATCTCCGGATCGTTGATGGTGGCAGGGTAGCCGCGGCTGTAATCGACGACGGCTTCTCCGCCAAACGACTTTGCGACCGATGTAGCGATGCTGGTGAGCCGTTCCTGCGCGAAGTCACGCAGATCCGGATTGAAGGTGCGGACGGTACCGCCGAGTTCGCAGCTATCCGGGATCACATTGTCGGCAAATCCGGAATGGATGTTGCAGACAGAAACCACGGTTTGCTCCATCGGATCGACGCCGCGGGAGACGATTGTTTGCAGCGCACTGATGATATTGGTGGCAATGATGATGGGATCGACCGTCTGATGTGGCGATGCCCCATGGCCACCCTTGCCGTTGATTTTGATCTTGAAGCTATCCGCGGCTGCGCCTCGTGGCCCTGGAGCAACATGGATTTCTCCGGTTGGAGTGCCGGATGAGACGTGTTGGCCAAAGACGGCATCGACGTGGGGATCTTCCAGCACGCCCTGCTCGATCATGGGCAGCGCGCCACCGGTGCCCTGCTCTTCACTTGGCTGGAACAGGAGTTTGACGGTGCCGCTGAACTTGTCGCGATTGTTCATCAGTACGCGGGCGACGCCGAGCAACATGGCGGTGTGGGCATCGTGACCGCAGGCGTGCATGACGCCTTTGTTCTTGCTGACGTAATCGACTGCGTTTTCTTCCTCAATGGGGAGGGCATCCATATCGGCGCGAAGGAGGACGCACTTTCCGGCTCCCTCTTTTGTTCCCTTCACCAATGCAGTCACGCCAGTGACAGCCAGGCCGGTACGGATGTCATCCACACCAAGCGCCTTGAGGCGATCGACCACGAATGCGGCAGTCTCGTTCTCCTCGAATCCGAGTTCCGGATTTTCGTGGAGGTGGCGTCTGTCGGCGACAACGCCGGGCA
>CAZYDY010000321.1:0-2517 GCA_964646245.1 uncultured Sphaerobacteraceae bacterium | reverse complement strand
GAACCTGCGACCAAGGGGTTATGAGCCCCGTGCTCTACCGCTGAGCTACAGGCCCACGGGTACCTCGAACACGAGGTACGGGTTCTATTATGCCACGGTGCCCGGCACTTGACTGCCGATCAGCCGATCATCCGCGTGAGCATCTACAGATGTCGATTGTTTTGTTGGACGCCATGACAACCTTGTTGCCTCACAGAGTACAACGAACAAGACGCTCATTCCAAAGGCGTGTGCCAACGTTGCCATGAGTGCCAGCCCACTTTCGATTACGATCAAACCGAAGATCGACTGCAAAATCACGAACGAAAATGCCACGATACTGTTGCGCCATAGCTCGGGTCGTTCGGACCGAAGCTTGAACCCCCAATACAGCAGGGCCACGAGCCAGAGCGTGATAAGAAGAGCCATAAGGCGGTGAATGGTGTGGACGCCATGTAGCCCGCCAAATTCCGGGATCAGCTGGCCGTTGCATGTCGGCCAACTGGTGCAGGCCAGCTCGGCACCCCGGTGTCGAACATAGGCCCCGGAGTACGCCACAAGGATCGCCAGAATAGCTCCGCTGAGCGCCAACCATTTGAATTGTGAAAGCAGCTTTGTGTTGGCACCGGCTGGCGCGATAGAAATTCGCTGGTTCTCTTTCCGCTCTTCCTTCAGAACAAATGCCAGCAGAGCTGCAGAGCCCAGGCAAAGAAGGGAGATGCCAAAGTGTGTAGCCATCACCTCGGGAGTTTGGGGCCACATTACGGCCGCTGCACCCATCAAGCTTTGTATGATGAGCGTACCCGCCAAAATCGGTACGAGCACCATCACTTCGCGATAGTTCTTCCGAAGACTCCACGCAAGAATAGACGTGGCGGCTACGAGGATTCCCTCAACGCCAGTAACGATACGGTGGCTGTATTCGGTGATGCTTTCGTACGTATTTTGCGGAAGCCAGCTGCCGTGACAAAGCGGCCAGTCGGTTCCACAGCCTTCGCCGGATCCGGTTGATGTCACACGTGCGCCCATCAGCAATACGATGAGCATGCCGACGGCTGTAGCAATAGCCAGTCGTCGTGTGATTCGGATGCGTCGCTCCATTAATTTCCTCGATTTCCTGGAACACAATGGGGAAGAATGCTCCCCAAAACTCACCCAATTCTACGCCCCAGCCGTGATATGTGCACAGGCCGATAGTGAACTCGGGGCAGGCATGTGAAACAGGTTCACGGCAAGCACGTAAATCCAATCACGGCGACAGGACGAGTTGCCTCTTAGAGTCCGAAAAACCCGTGTTCACCTATCACCGGAATGGCTCAGCGCTGAGAGCCTACGTGAGGGGCAAAGAAGGAAGCTTCAACCATCCTTGGCGACCATGCAGGCTCTTCCCATCCCTTAGATGGTTGATAACGCCGCGCTCCAGGGACGATTGCGGATGAATAGTATCGATATCGCGCACATGCTTACCGAAAACAAACTGCATGACGGAGTTGCTGGCATCGTACATACCATCGGCAATCGTGAAGCGATCCTGAAATCGAATGATGTTCGAGCTCGGCTTCAGGAATTCTCTCAATTGCGGATCAAGTAACCAGGAGTTGCATACGCCAAACTCCACCGGCCATTCCGGGTAGTACTCGTTGAAGAACACAACCGCCTGGTCTATTGATTCCGAGCAAGCGTCATGACCCATTGGTCCCATGAAATCCGGAATGTGGATCGACAAGACATTCGTAGATTCATCCGCCTCAAGCCCATGCTCACGCATTGAGGCAACGATTTCTTTGCTGGCATGCTGGAGTTCGAACTGCAATCGACCGAGCTGAAAGATCACACCACGGAAATGAAGCATGAGCCACCACATGACCCCAAGCCCACCGACACCCTCTCGCTTGCGATGGACTCGCACGTTGCGCCCGAGGTCTGCCAAAGTTGCCTGGGAAATCGCTTCTGGTATGCCGAGAGAGCGATGGTATTCCAGTACGAACGGGAGGCATGCGGTCAGCAACTGCACGTAGAAGTAGCGGTACTCGGGGTGGTTGAAGTCGGCGAGGGCAGCGAAGCGGGTAGGGGGCTCAATTTGCCCCATAGCCGCGACGATCGTTGCGGCTCCACGTTGAAGGATATCGTAGAGATCAGGATTTTCTGTCGGGTTGGGAGTTGTTGCGATAACGAGGTCGATATCCTCTGCCGGAATTTCTACAAAATCCAGCCAGGCTCGCCAGGTAGCTGGGTCGGGAATCTGAATCCGATCCTTCTCTTCCTCCGGAACGTTCGCCAACGTTTCCAACCAGGTTTTGGACTCCGGAGTATCCGCAAAAATCTCGTAAACCATCAACTACCTCAACGCATTCCAAACGCAAGATCGCACCATTATTGTGCCTCCGGTATTGTACGGCAGGGTAAGAAACTGTTCTTGCGGATTCGGCGTGGAACGTACTATACTCAGCAGGCTATGTTACGCGGGAGTAACTCAGCTGGTAGAGTGTCTGCCTTCCAAGCAGAATGTCGCGGGTTCGAGTCCCGTCTCCCGCTCCA
>CAZYDY010000320.1:0-2519 GCA_964646245.1 uncultured Sphaerobacteraceae bacterium | reverse complement strand
TCAGCAGCAGCACGGATAACTTCCGCCGCCTCGCTCGTCTCGAACAGCGTGAGGTCGTTACCAGCGGTGATGTTGTACAGCACACCCTTGGCGCCGCGGATGTTCATCTCCAGCAGCGGACTCTCAATCGCCTCGCGAGCAGCGTTCACGGCGCGGTCATCGCCCTCGCCCACACCAATCGCCATCAGGGCCGAACCGGCATCCTGCATGATCGTCTTCACGTCAGCGAAGTCGAGGTTGATGAGGCCAGGCTTGGTGATGAGATCGGAAATACCGGCGATACCCTGTCGGAGGACATCGTCGGCGATTTCAAAGGCTTCGTTGACGGTGGTCTTCGGCTCGACCATCTCAAGCAATCGCTGGTTCGGGATGGTAATAAGCGCGTCGACTACGTCCTTAAGGGCAGCAACGCCCTCCTCGGCCGCACGTCGGCGACGTCCGCCTTCGAACTCGAATGGCTTGGTAACCACAGCAACGGTAAGCGCCCCACTCTGGCGAGCGAGATGCGCCACCACCGGGCTGGCACCGGTACCGGTACCACCGCCCATACCGGCAGTGATGAACACCATGTCGCAATCGCGCATGGATTCAGCAAGGTCTTCAGTGCTCTCTTCGGCAGCGCGTTCGCCAACTTCCGGTCGTCCACCAGCGCCAAGGCCCTTGGTGAGCTTGTCGCCAATGCGAATCACCTGGCCGGCTTCACTGGTCATCAATGCCTGGGCATCAGTGTTAACGGCAACGAACTCGATGCCATCCACACCACTGGCCACCATGCGATTGATGGCATTACCACCCGCACCACCAACACCCACGACCTTTATACGGGCGTAGCTGTTGGCCAGCATATCGCTGGCGCTCCAACGGGATTCTCGTTTGGGTGGCGCCTGATCAGGCTGCTGCCCCTGGGGTTCTTGCGCGATTGGAGATTGTTGTGGCCGCTGGTTCTGTTGACCGCGTCCGGGATTCTGACCTCGGGATTGCATCGTCCCTTCACCACCCATACTGACTATGCGATGAGCCGATACCGCCCGGTACCGCTTTAGAGTTCTTATTGAGTGTCTCACGCCATGACGTGTAAACACGCTGGATTACCCGCAGATGCAGGTCTCCACAATGCCAGAAGTATATCATATGAACGTACAGTATTAACGGGCGAGGTCGTGACGCTCCAAAGCCAGCTCCACAAGGCGGCTTACCAGCTCCGGCAATGAGATTCCCGCCTGCTGCCACAACATGGGATACATGCTGATGCTGGTGAAGCCAGGCAGGGTATTTACCTCATTGAGGTAGATCTGGTTCGTCCCGTTTTCGAGGAAGAAATCGATTCGTGCCAACCCGGCGAGATCCAGCGCGACGAACGAATCAATCGCGATCCGCTCCATCTGCTGCTGGATTTCAGGATCAACATCGGCTGGAATAATCAGCTCGGCGGAATCATTGAGGTACTTGCTGGCATAGTCATAGAACTCACCAGTCGGCCGGATTTCTCCAACGCCAGATGTGATCGGCGCATCGTTCCCAAGCACGCCCATCTCGAGCTCCCGGCCCTCAACGCCCTGTTCCACCAGGATCCGTCGATCGAAGTGAGATGCCTCCTGCATCGCCGCCCGAAGTTCAGCCTGGTTCTTCGCCTTGCTCACACCAACGCTGGATCCCATATTGGCCGGCTTCACGAAGATCGGATATGGCAGCTTCTCTTCAATGCTCGCAATGGCAGCGTCGGGATTCCTGCGCCATTGCTGGCGAGTGATCAACACCCACGGCACCTGTGGCACACCGGCCTGCTCAAGGATCACCTTGGTCATCGCCTTGTCCATACCGACCGCCGAGCCCAGCACGCCACTCCCGACGTAGGGAACTCCTGCGAGCTCCAGCATGCCCTGGATGGTGCCATCCTCGCCCATGGGGCCATGCAGCGCCGGGAAGAAGACATCGATGCCCTCCGTGGCCGCTTGCGGCATCAGTGCATCTGCACCGATCACGGGCTCGATCTCCCACTCGCTGGTGGGAACAGCGACATCCTCGCCATTCGTCAACGTGAACATCGGCGATTCGGCTATGAGCGCCTGCAGCGGATCATCGCCCGCCAGCCATTTACCGCCACGGGTGATACCGACGGGAACAACCTCGTATTGGCTCTTGTCGAGAGCATCCATGATGGTACGAGCCGAACGCAGCGAAACATCATGCTCGTCGCTTCTGCCGCCAAACACCACCGCCACGCGGATTTTCCTCTTGCCAGTATCGCCGTTGCTCATCCGTTTGCTTTCGTTGTTCTTCATCGGTCTTCAGCAGGCGCATTCGTCTGCGACGTCAGTATTACCACGTTCACGGCCACTGTGGTCAGTCAGCATCTACCAGGAGCGGACCGACATTCGTCACCGTGCCCGCACCAAGCGTGAGGATGACCGCGTTTGTGTCACTGCCTAACAGGTCACGCACCGCATCCGCAGCTTCTGGCGGTGAATCCACAATCACAGGAGAAACGCGCATCTTCACTCCGAGATCGGCCGAGGAGA
>CAZYDY010000319.1:0-2526 GCA_964646245.1 uncultured Sphaerobacteraceae bacterium | reverse complement strand
TTTGAACGTACCATTGACGCATACAACGAATCAGGGGCGATGGCCCGAGTAGAAGGATCGGTCGGTAATGTACTCCTCCCAACCGGAATACGATGTTGTGGTTATCGGTGCGGGCATCAATGGCGGAGGAATCTTCCGCGAAGCCAGCCTGCGTGGATACAAGACATTGCTGCTGGAAAAGGACGATCTCGGTGGCGCTACGACTGCGACATCCAGCCGACTTATCCATGGCGGACTTCGGTACCTGGAGCATTACGAGTTCTCGCTTGTACGGGAATCCCTGCGTGAACGCGAGCGCCTGCTCAAAGCCGCCCCGCACCTGGTGGAACCCCTGCCGCTGACGCTTCCCGTGTACAAGGGTCACAAGCGAGGGCCGTTTATGATCGGCCTCGGCATGGTTGCGTACGATGTGCTCAGCTACGACAAATCGGTTCCGAACAGCAAAATGCTCACGCGAGACCAGGCACTCGCAGCCGAACCCGGCCTGGCGCCGGAGGGACTTCGCGCTGCCGGTCGATACTACGATGCCCAGGCTATCTTCCCCGAGCGACTCGTTGTAGAAAACGTCATCGATGGCGTACGCCAGGGTGGAACCGTGCGGACGCATTCCACAGTCACCGGGTTTGAGTTGGAAGATGGTAAAGCCCACACCGTTATCTACACTGATCAGGATGGTAACGAGCAGCGTGCAAGCACGGCCAGTGTGATCAATGTCGCTGGCCCCTGGATCGACCAGGTGCTGGGGATGGCAGGATCTTTCCCACGCTTTAATGGCGGAACCAAGGGCAGTCACATCGTTGTCGAGCCATTTCCCGGTGCACCGAAAGATGCCCTCTATATCGAAGCACGCCAGGATGGCCGACCGTATTTCATCATTCCCTGGAACGATCTCTATCTGATCGGAACCACAGACATTCGATTTACCGGTGAACTGAACAACATCATCGCCGACGAGTCCGAGATCTCGTATTTGTTGGATGAAACGAACCTGGCAATTCCGGATGCGAAACTTACCCGCGAGGACGTGCTTTACACATTCGCCGGAGTGCGCCCACTACCGTACGTGCCAGAGGGTTCGACGGGCGCGATTACGCGCAAACATATCATTCAGCACCACCGTCCGGATGTGAACAACATCTTCACGATCATTGGTGGGAAACTCACCACCTATCGTTCGCTCGCCGAAGAAGCGGTGAATGAAATCGATCGCCATTTCGATCGACCAATAGGTGGCAAGAGTAGCCCGACACGCAGGAAGCGATTGCCAGGTGCGGCACCCGATATGGTGAAGGAGCAAAATCGCTTCATTGCCCAACGCCCGGACTGGTTGAGCGAATCTTCCGCCCGATGGCTGGTCAATCTCTACGGTGTGCGCGCAAACGACGTCGTGAAGCTGGCCGAATCGAACCCGCGATATCAGCAGCCGATTCTTGAGGGACACCACGCCATCATCGCGGTGATTCCCTTCTCGTTCGAGCATGAATACGCCGGTAACCTGGCAGATGTAATGCTGCGGCGAACCATGTTGTCCATGGACGTTGATGCCGGACTGAGCGTCGCGGAGTCTATGAGCCATGTCGCACAGGAACTCTATGGCTGGAGTGACGAGAAGCGAGAAGCCGAACTGGCGGAATACCATCGCCAGATAGCCAGGCAGCTTCCTCGAGGAATGACGGGCGGTTCCTGAACCTGACTAAGTAATTTGTTTTCTCCTGTGTTTTCGCAATTCACCGCCGACTAATTTGGCAACGCTGCGCATTTACCGGGACAACGGTGTTGAAGTATTCATTTGTAAACGTTAGGATAGAAGGAGCTAATGGCTCGTTAGTGACGAGTCGTTATTAACCTTTTTGGCTAAAGTACACAACAACTTGACCAGGAGAAATCTTAGTGAATAACGTTTCTATGGATGGAGCGTCGGGACACCTGCGCCCGAGCCGATTGATTGCCGAGGCCCTCGTTAATGGACACGATGCTGAAGAAGTAACGCAGCGTGCCGAGGAAATGGGATTGTCGGAAAGCCTGACGCAGGCAGTGGTAAGTGTTTGCTGTCGCGATCAGCAGGATTCCGCACAGCGATCATTGGTGGATTCTGCCAAATAACCCGCATCCACTCGAACGGTCCGGATTTTTCCGGACCGTTTTTGTGTCTCCACGGTATTCTGGTAGTTAACAGTTGAAGCCACTCTGGAGGTAATAGATGCCACGTGCTGTTCTCTCGCTCGATCAGGGCACAACCAGTTCTCGCGCCATTTTGTTCGGCGAGAATGGTCGCTCGCTCGCGACCAAACACCAGGAATACCCACAAATCTATCCCCAGCCGGGATGGGTTGAGCATGATCCGGAGGACATCTGGCAGAGTCAACTTGCTACTGCCCAGCACGTGATGAAATCCGGAGCGGTTGATCTGGATGACGTTGTCGCCATTGGTATCACCAATCAGCGAGAGACCACCATCGTCTGGGATCGGTCCACTGGTGAGCCGGTGTATAACGCCATCGTCTGGCAGGATCGTCGTACCGCCGC
>CAZYDY010000318.1:0-2527 GCA_964646245.1 uncultured Sphaerobacteraceae bacterium | reverse complement strand
GCCGATAAAAGCGATGTGCATCGCAGCCGCGTACGCGTGCCGGATCCGGTCGACTTCGACGATCACGATCAAATGAACTACGCTACAACGTCGTCGTTCCTCCGCGTGAACGCCGACGCAAAGACCATCACCCTCGAATTGGAAATCGACACAGAACTCGCGAGTGTGATGAAGTATTTCGAACTCTTCCTGCCCCGCATGCAAATGTGCAGACGCGCCGCAAATATCCTGGACCAAACATTCCGTATCACCATTAACAACGTTGCCGTGCTCTAGACGATCATCCCGGACCTGCCATGTACCTCTCTCGTCACCGTAAAATCGATGTTCCCTCGTATAGCGTCTCGACTGATCGCTGGCGCGATTTCGACTGGATGCTCTTTCTCACCATGGGCGTGCTCATGGCCTTTGGCGCGCTCAGTATCTGGAGTGCCGTAGGACTGCCAAACCCGGCGGTCGATCTGTTGAACGACGGTTCGAAGCACCTCATCTTCGGTGGCATCGGCCTCGTACTCATGTTCTTTTTCGCCAGCATGGATTACCGCTATCTTCACGCTGTGGTTTGGCCACTCTATGTGCTCGGTTTACTCCTGCTGCTGGTGGTACAGACCCCACTCGGAGTTGAAGTAGCCGGTGCCCAAAACTGGCTGAACGTCGGTTTCACACTTATTCAGCCCTCGGAGTTCACCAAGATCACGACGATTCTGGCACTCGCTGCCTTCGTTTCCGGCCAGGGTGCCGAAATGAAGCGACTGAGTAACTTCGTGATCGCGGCCCTCATCGTTGGGCTGCCGTCGCTCCTCATCCTCATCGGACCAGACCTTGGTCAAACCATGGTCTATATCGCGATTTGGCTTGGAGCCTTGCTCGCCATGCGAACCAGTAACCTCTGGATCGCTATCACGGCAATCAGCTTGCCGTTCCTCGGGCTGTTTGCATGGCACTTCATTTTGCAGGGATATCAGAAGACACGGCTTCAGGTGAGTTTCAATCCGGACCTCGCACCTCTTGAAGGCGGATACCAGATTATTCAGGCCCAAACGGCTATCGGTGCGGGTGGTTTGTTTGGTGAAGGCATTCGCGGTGGTACCCAAAGCACGCTCAACCTCCTGGGTGTCGCTGAGTCGGACTTTATCTTCGCCCACGCAAGCGGTATGTTCGGCTTTGTCGGGATGATTGGACTGATGATCGCCATGGTCATCCTCATTTGGCGATGCCTTTCAATCGCGGAAGTTGCGCGCGATCACTTCGGCCAGATGATTGCCGTGAGTGCAGCCGCCATGTTCTTCTTTCAGGCCACCCTGAATATCGGCATGAACATCGGCCTGATGCCCGTCGCCGGCCTCACACTCCCCTTCGTCAGCGCCGGTGTGAGTTCGCTGTGGACCAGCATGATCTTCGTTGGCATTCTGCAAAGCATCCGCATGCACCACCGAAAACTCGGGTTCCAGCCACTCTAGGACTTCTCCCGCAGTCCCCGAATGATTTCGTACGCTTCGTCGCTCGGAATATTTGCGATACTGGCGAGCTCTCGGGCAGCCTTGCTGGGCTTCAATCCATCAGCAAGCAATCTCCCCGCAACGGCTTCGATATCGATGTCGCCTGCAACAACATCGCCTCCACCGATCACAACTACAATTTCACCACGAACATCGGCCGATCCAAAATGTGTCTCGAGTGTCGATAACAGGCCAGCGACGACTTCCTCATGGACCTTGGTCAGTTCTCGGGCGACAACGGCCTGCCGATCGCCAAACATATCTCGCAAGTCGGCGAGCGTTTCCATCAGTCGCTGGGGACTTTCGAAGAGCACCACCGGCCAACCCGTTTGCTGCGCCTTCCCGAGGGCGACGCGCCTTCCCTCGCCCTTGCGCTCGACAAACCCGAGGAAAATGAACGGACCATCCACCAATCCGGAAGCACTTACTGCCGCAATCGCGGCACTGGCTCCAGGAATCGGCACAACAGTATGTCCGGCAGCATGCGCTGCCGCCACAATCTCCTGGCCAGGGTCGGCAATTGCCGGGGTTCCGGCATCCGAAATCAGCGCAACATCACCGGCCTCAAGTGCGTCCAGCAGCCGCTGCTCGCGCTGCTGTCGGTTGTGATGGTGATAGCTGATCATTGGCGTGCTGATATCGAACTCACGTCGCAACGTGCCGCTATGGCGAGTATCCTCAGCGGCAATGAGCTGCACTGACCGCAGTGTTTCCACCGCTCGCGGCGTGAAATCCTGCAGGTTTCCAATCGGTGTTGCTACCACGTAGAGTGTGCCCATTTTTGCTCCGCGCATCATTCGTTCATTGCTCTACGGACTATACTTGGAATCTATCTCAACGCCCCGCTTCGAGAGTCGAAGCCGAGGGCGGAACGCTGGTTTGGAGTTGCCCACATGTCTGATGGATCGCTGTTCGATTTGAGTGCGTTTGGCCAGGAAGAGCCAGAGCAGGAGCCCGAAGAGGAACAAGTCGACACGCCCGAAGAAGAGGAAATATCCGCACCGGCACCATCCATGCCGATGCCCGGA
>CAZYDY010000317.1:0-2534 GCA_964646245.1 uncultured Sphaerobacteraceae bacterium | reverse complement strand
GGACAAAGCGTCATCGACATCCTGGCCAGCGATGACCCGCACTCCCTCGCCGACCGCGTCTTCGCCCTGGAATGCGAACTCTACCCCCGCGTAATCCGGGAATACATGGACTCGCATCCGGAGCTCAAGCTGTAACGCGGGACGATGTATGGACAATGCCAGTGTAGATAAGCTGACCGTTTACACAATCCGCGTCCTGGGACGCAAGTGGGCTGGACAGGTACCCTATTTAGGACCTTTATAGGCCATACTTGTCCCCGAATGTGTATTAGGAAACGGCATGATTTCTGCTCCGGAAACAATTTTCGCGGCTATGGCTAGTGATCGAAGGCGAGTACTCTCTCATTGGCGAGCACTCATCTATCTTCGTCGTGCCTCAAACATGTATGGCCCAGAACAGCGCCGTTGGAACCGGATCCCCCTATCTACAAACGACATGACCCAGTTGCTCCGACGAATGCAACGCACCGGCCAAATCGAATCACTGGACCGGGCTCCCGGTTGCTATGCAGTGATGGATCCGTACGCGCAACTGCTCCCTGTCCGTGAGCAGGAACTTCTATTTGAACTGAATCCATACTCCGTGATTACCCATTACACGGCTCTGGTTCATCATGGGTTTACACTCGACCAACCCAAGGTTCTCACCGCCTGGTCTGGCGGCAGAGGATCACTAATCCCTTTGGGAACCGCAGATACGGAATGGCAAGGGCTTGATCTGCCTCTTGCCTATTGGCCAGAGAGAGTTCGAGCCCAGCGAGTACGTTGGTACCGAAGAGGCTACGACACATCCTTTGGGATTGAAGAAGACTATGAAGGCCCAATCCCAATCCGCGTATCTGATCGGGAACGAACTCTCATTGATGCACTCCAGTCACCTAAGTATTCCGGCGGTACTGTGAATGCACTGAGAGCCTGGGTTCTTGGCTCCGACTTTATTGATCTCGATAAGGTCGTTGACTACACAGAGAGGTACAGCGTTCAAATCATCAGGCAGCGAGTTGGATATGTTGCAGAATCAGTAGGTTTTCACCATCCCAGGTTCGATACATGGGCATCTCAGTCGGTACGTGGCGGCTCCAGCAAGTTGGTCGGGTCGGAGCCATATTCCTCGAATTTTAGCGAGCGCTGGAATATTTCTCTCAACGCGCCTATAGGAGAGCTTATGGAATCATGAAGTCTGGATACCATATGAGCATTACAGAAATTCCTGCTTGGGTAGAGCAAAAGTTTGTCTCGATCTCCGCTGCAGAAAGAAAATGCGCTCAGCACCTAATTCTGCAGGGTATCAGTGAAAGCAATCCGTTCCGCACTTCGCTGGTAGATAAGCAAGGGAATGCATGGGACATCGTGATGAACCTCGTCGACCAGCTGGATATCCCTGACTAAACCCGCATCACCTCCCGGACCTTCGCCACAACCTCAGGTGCTCCCGCGATCACCAGGTCGCCCGAGTCGTCATGCCACACATCACCGCCGGCTTCTGCGACAATCAGCTCCCCACCAACCAGGTCATGCAGCTCGTTCTTCCACGTCGCGAATGCGCCCACCTCGCTGGCAGCGATGAGTCCCCAGTCAATACTCGGGCTCCACGTTCGCAACACCCGCTTGAATGTCTTCTCCAGGTCGAAAAGAATGCCATTCACCCACTCATCATCAGCTGCGACAACATAACCCTGTGTCCAGGAAATCGTTGTGCGGGAGAGATCCGGAAACTCCCGGATGCGTGTCGGCAACCCGGCCCGGAACGCGCCACCACCCACATACGCCGAGGTCGTAATGCGACGCACACTATCGTGGACCGTCGCGACCACCGGCTTGCCATCCTGCAGTACGGTGATGCAGTTGCCAAACATCGGCATACCCATCACATAGTTGTTGGTGCCATCCAACGGATCGATCAGCCACTGGATCGGTGCCTCCGGCCGACAAACGATCCCGTGCTCCTCCCCCGTAATACCGTGATCCGGATATTCCGCCTGGATCCGCTCGATGATGCGCTTCTCACACGCCACATCAACCGAGGTCACCACATCGATACCCTCACCCTTTTGCTGGATGTTGTTATCGGATTGCAGGTGATTGAGGGCAGTGTCGCCCGCCTCTGCGGACAGCGAAATGGCGAATTCGTGCAGGGATTCGAGTGCGGGCATGCGTGGCTCCTTCAGTCGTCGTACCGAAGAGCAATCCTACCCGAAACCAACCTGGCGAACCTGTTTCGTCAGGGCCGCGATGAAAAGCTCAGTGGCAGGAGGGATCGATTGATCTCTCCTGACCGCGTATCCGATGGTGCGGAACAACTGCGGCGAAAGCGACCGCACCCGCAAACCAGCCGGAGCACGGTCTGCCGGCAACGCCAGGCGCGAAAGCAGCGCATAGCCCATCTCCATTGAGACCAATTCCCGAATCGCTTCCAGGCTCCCAACCGTCATTGCCGGATGAAAGGTGAACCCGGCCCTCGCGAACCAGCCGTCAATCAGCTTCCGTGTCACCCGGGCAGATTCAAACATCATCGCCGGATGCTGAAACAACAT
>CAZYDY010000316.1:0-2557 GCA_964646245.1 uncultured Sphaerobacteraceae bacterium | reverse complement strand
CAGGTGTGGTTGTAAACCACATCCAGAATCACTTCGATTCCGGCAGCATGGTATGCCTTCACCATATCCCGGAACTCGTTGATCTCTGCGCCAGGTTCCTTATTGGCGGCATAACGGGCGGCCGGAGCAAAGAACCCGAGCGTGTTGTAGCCCCAGTAGTTCGTCTTGCCTTGCTCAATCAGGAACTCATCGTCCGGGAAGCTATGAACAGGCAGTAACTCCACGGCAGTCACACCGAGGTTTTTGAGGTGTTCGATAGCCGCAGTGTGCGCCATTCCGGCGTAGGTGCCACGAATCTCCTCAGGAATGTCAGGGTGTTGCTTCGTGAAACCCTTTACGTGCACCTCGTAGATTACGGATTCCGACCAGGGAATTTCGAGGCGTTCGTCGCCCTCCCAATCGTACTGATCATCAACAACCAGGGCTTTCGGCATGGACGCATCGTTGCGGGTTTCACTCATCACCAGGTCATCGCCAATGGTGTGCGCGAAGCTGTCCTCACCCCACACCGGCTCGCCAACGATAGCCCGTGCATATGGATCAACGAGTAGCTTGTTCCCGTTGTAGCGGTAGCCTTTCTCGGGCTCCCACGGTCCGTGTGCACGGATCCCGTACCTCGTTCCTGCGGTGACTCCGGGAATGAACCCATGCCATACGCGCTGGGTCTGGTCTGGAAGGGTATAAACCTGGGCTGGCTCATCGCCAGAATCGTCAAACAGACAGATCTCGATCGCTGTAGCTCCCGATGAGTACACAGCAAAATTCGTCCCCTCAGAGGTGACAGTTGCACCGAGGGGACGAGGGGAGCCAGGACGGATCTTCTGCATTTCAGCTGGTAGAACCACGAAGTGTTACTCCACGAAGATGCGACTTAAAAGTATTGATACGGAATTTGATTTATACGGATGACGTTTCTTCGGAGGACTCTTCCAGATACTGAACCTGGATCAACTCGAAGTCCTCGTCCTCGTGGCCTTCCTGGTGCCGTACCGATTCGGACGCCGCGGCAGCGGAGGTAGCCTCAACTGTGACCGTGTGTTCTTCGCCGTTCAGGAGATAACGCACTTCGTATTGCATTTCCATGATTCGCTCACTTTCATTAGCCCTGTAATTCAGGTGCCTCGGGCACCAGGGCATTAAGTTCATTTCTACTGGAATTAAAGGCGTCAGCAGCATCGCCGAACCCCACTACCAGGTCGCTCATGCCAGAGAAGTTGAATGTTCGTAACGCGGTTCTGGCTTCCTCAAATGTGAAGTTCACGGTGCGTGATGCCTCAAGGATTTCGACGTGCACATCTGCGAACTTGGCCGGAACGCCATTCTCTTCACCGTAGGTGCGGATTTCTCCTGTTAAGGTTTCAATCACCGTACCTGCCCGGGTGAGTGCCAGAATATCGCGGCTCTTGGTTTCCACCATTTCTCGAGTGGCTTCTACCTCAACAACCAGCAGCTCCAGTCGTGGAGCGACATACTCATAATACGCTTCTTCGTCAACAGTTAGTTCTCCGCCTTCAATATCAATTTCTTGAACATTAACGGTTTGCAGGGCCACGGATGCAGTGACAATTCCACCCAGCAAAATCAAAATGACGAAAGTAAGCAGGCGTTGGGAATTTTTGGATCGAAACATCAGCGTTGATACTCCGGATTGATTACGGTGCGGTCTGACGGCATGATTAATGCCAGTTACAGTCGCAAGTGTACCCGCGTTTGAGCGTAGATCGAGCGTGTAATTGAGTGCCGATCGGGCACCACTGTGAAGACCCAAATACGCATTGCCAAATGAAAGGCGTGAATAGATGCCCACCTCCGATCTCCACCTGCTAGATGAAGCGCCGAGTGGCGTTCTCATTGAGGACGTGCAGCCCATAGTGGACTGCGGACGCTATGCGCTAAAACGTGAAGTGGGCGATCGTGTGGATGTAACTGCCGATATATTCCGTGAAGGTCACGATCTCATCGCTGCAGTGATCCAGTACAAACAGCGCGGTGATGATACCTGGACCGAAGCTCCGATGACGAAAGGCGATAACGATGCCTGGTCGGGAAGCTTTAACGTCGACACCATCGGTGCTGCTGAGTTCCGCGTCTTCGCCTGGCCGGATCACTTCGAGAGTTGGCGGTCGGAACTGCGTAAGAAGGTTGATGCAGGTCTCGATGTATCCAGCGAATTACTGGAGGGCCGAAACATTGTCGAGGAGACATTCTCTCGCGCCTCCGAAAGTGATCGAAAACGGATGGAGGAACTCCTCGATTCCGCCCGGGCTGCCGAAGAGCAGGCCGTAGCTGCAGAGATTATGCTGGAATCAGGGCTCGCAGAACTTGTGCATCGGAATGCGGATCGCTCACATGCGGCAGTAGCCGGACCCTATCCGATCTATGTAGATCGGGTTCGTGCCCGATTCGCAGCCTGGTACAGCATGTTCCCCCGCAGTGCCGGCACCGTTGAAGGCCAGAGTGGAACGTTCCGGGATGTGCAGGCACAACTGCCGCGCATCCAAAAAATGGGATTCAACGTCCTCTATTTCAAACCTATCCACCCAATCGGTACGACCAA
>CAZYDY010000315.1:0-2580 GCA_964646245.1 uncultured Sphaerobacteraceae bacterium | reverse complement strand
ACGTATACCGGTTTGTGGAATACCACGCCATCCAGTGAGACGGTGACCAACCGGTGCGGCGTCTTCTTGCGGGCGCAGATCCAGGCAGCGAGGTCCATTTGGCTCAACAGCCAGCCGCCGAAGATATCGCCGGAGCTATTGGTATCCGCCGGCATGGCCACCACGCGAATCATCAGGTTTTCTGGTGCTGTCATCTGTTGCCTTCCTCAACTAGCCGACATAATCAACTTGACATCAGAAACCGATGGCCCGGCTAGTGCGTTTCAGAATCACAATACACCACTGTCCTTCCCGGCCCAGCAAAGGAGATGGAACATCATGACCGTCACATTTTCCCGGAGACAATTCTCAGCTATGGCTGCATCGCTTCCAATAACACTCGGGGCAACTCCCCGGAAGACCGTTGCACAAGGCTCCACTGATGCCCGCATTGGCGCCAGGCAAGAGGCATTCGATGCCACATTTGGAGAGCCGCGGACCGAAGGCTGGTTCACGGTGTACGACTTCAGTGACGAAGGCAAGGCGGCGTACTGGGTAGCATGGGATGCAAATGGTTACGCCCATCGCATTGCCAACGACTACTCCGCTATCTCCGGGGGTGGACTCCCCTTCGAGCCCGGACTACTGGGTCAGAGCCAGTTCTTGCCGAGTGATGCGGTCATCAACACCGCTGGCGACCTGACCAACATGCAGGTTGGCGAGACGGGGTTCTACATTGCCCAACACCATAGCGATGCTGTGCAGTCCGAAACCGGACGCTCTGGCAACATCCTGGTGGTGGATGAACGAGCGATTCCAGGAGACGGTCCAAACAATCCGAATTTCACTCGCACCAGCATAGCGATGGAAGCCTGGGAGGTGAACCCGATTGTGCCGACGGGCCAGCTGCCCACTATCGAGTCGGATTGGCAGCAATGGCAAGCGGTGTTCGGTGAATCCCGGGGAACCCAGCGAGGCAGTATGCCAACGAACCCGCCAATTCCCGGCCGATGGATGTTCTACGGGACGGGTATCGATGTCCACCTGGACAGTCCGATTCCCGCTGCCGAGGCGGCCCAGTGGGTTTCCGACTTCCTTCCCCTCGGTCTCGGCGAAATGGGCACCACATACTGGCTACCTGCACCAGGGGACGAACAAGGCTTGCGTGTCTGTTTGTGGCCTCAGGACAATGGCACAAGCACGGTAGCGCTCCAGGTGGTTCACGGCGGAGAGGAGCAAGGTGTGGTTGATCGCTTTGTGATCAACACCATTGCCCCGGCGGTGGTGTAGTTCACCTGCCCTGGTTGAGGTACGCCTCAATCACACCGTCACGCAACAGATGAGCGAAATCCTTGCCCACGATCTCCGGATCCGGTGGCAGCAGGCGCAGTGTGCCAGTAAACATTCTCGTTGCTGCCGCGAGTGTGGCTTCGGGTGTGCGTTTGTCCACATAGCCCATGCAGGTGAGCCAGTCGTCCGCAAAGCCATCAGGCACGTTTGGTAACGCGAGAACTGCTTCGATCGCCTGCCGCGAGTTCGCTACCGTTGCCGGAGGGTTAATCGGGACCAGCATCGTTGGAATCAGGGTCGCCAGCTTGTTCGCATTGCGATAGACACCAATGGCATCGCCCTTATCCAGCGCATTTCGCATCTTGCCGAGCGCTTCCATGGTGTCCTCGATCTCTATCTCGTGAGGTGGATGCGTCTGGTGCGGGTGATCGAGCAATTCCCGGTGCCTGTCATCGATTGCCCACAGCAGCTTTGTGGTCTCAATCGTTGGGAAGCCGAGGCTCCAGGAGGATGGCTCGTTTGCGTCTGCCAGCCAGGCATCCAGCGATTCGACTGCCGCCGAGATGTGAACCAGTCGGCCGTTAACCGGTTCGATCCAGGTGCGGTACTCCTCGACGTTGGCGGTCGAAACAAGCACATCGAAATCGATATCGCTCCACCGGCTGGCCTGTCCGCGGGCGTGGCTGCCCTTGAGGACCACAGCAACCGCATCCGCATACTCCGTACGTAACCGATTAACAAATCCCGAGATGAAATCCTGCATGAACAACTCCCCAAAATGCGGACAGAACCCGGCCCATTACTGTGTCATTCTTGTGGCTGGAGGGAGTATTCCATGCCAGAGCGAACGTTGACCAACCGACAGCTGAATCGCACCCATTTGCGAAGGCAACACCTGCTGGAGCGCAGCTCCATGAGTACAGGGGATATGTTGCGTGCGTTAGCAGGCGTACAAGCGCAGGAGGTGAAGGACCCATATCTCGGCTTGTGGAGCCGAATTACGGACTTCGAGCACGATCACCTTGCCTCGAAACTTGTGGATCGTTCTGCGGTGCGAGCTTCGTTGATGCGAGGCACGATTCACCTTGTGACCGCCGACGATTACGAGATGCTCTTTCCGGTAACGTATGCCCTGCACCTGCGTACGGTGCATTCCGTGGCGAGTGCGAAACTGGTGCCGCGGGAACTTCACGCCGACATTACTGACAAAGCCAAAGAGATACTGACTGGTACTTCACTGACTGCCGCACAGATCGGTGAACGACTGAACACGTACTGGCCGGACCATGATCCGAGATCTTTGAGCCAGGT
>CAZYDY010000314.1:0-2582 GCA_964646245.1 uncultured Sphaerobacteraceae bacterium | reverse complement strand
TCGCGGTCGCCTTCTTCGGACGGCACAACGTGCATCTCAAGGCAGCTGGTAGGGCAAATGCGGGCACAGAGGCCGCACGCTACACAGAGAGCTTCACCCGTGTCTGGATCGGCGCGCAGCGATGGAAGGCCGCGGAATCGGCTCTGCATGGCGCGTCGCTCTTCCGGGTATTCCTGGGTGAGCTTGGGCTGGAAAAGTCGCCTCAGAGTGACCTGAAAGCCCTTGACTTCATCGAGCATGAATAGATAACCCTTTCGGTACTACGCCGTCACTATCTGTGGACGGGAAGAATCGTCTGAAAAGAGAATGGATTCACCACTGTCGGTCAGCGAGATGTTGGGAGTGACAATGCCACCTCGTTCGAGGCGAGCGTAGGTGACACCGGCATAACCCGGCACTACCTTGCTGATATCACTCATCACGCGACTCGCGTGGACCGCTGGCAGGTTGTAGCCCATTCGTTCCGCAACTTCGGAGATGATCTGAATACCATCGCGCGACTCGCCCATGGCCGGGACCGCTGCGCGTACTCGCTGGACAGTACGGTCGAAGTTTGTGAATGTTCCGTCCTTCTCCAGGTTCATTGCCATCGGCAGCACTACGTGTGCAATTGCCGTGAGCGGAGAATTGTAGGAATCAGTGACGATGAGCAGTTCAAGCTTCTGCAATGCTTCGAAGAGGCGAGCATCGGAGACCTTGTACCGTGTTCCGATACCACCCTCAACCCACATCGCCTTGATCTTGCCGGACTCTATCGCGTCCACCAGGTCGTCATAGCCGACGCCGGGTTCGGCCGGGATGCTGGCACCCCAGAGGCTTTCCAGCCGGGCTCGGGTTGCATCGTCCGAAACAGGTGCTCCACCGGGCAACAGGTCTCCCAGGAAGCCCATGTCCGTAACACCCTGGTAGTTGGCTGGTCCGCGCAAGGCAGCAACACCACCACCCGCACGACCGATGTTTCCGGTCATGATGGAAATGTTTGTGCATGCAGCAGCGATTGCTTCAGCATCGTCGTAGTCGCCAACGCTGTCGTAGTCGTTGCGTCGTTCAAGCAGGTGATCTACCGGCTGATCGTGGGCAACGGTGTGGAACACGGCACCCGGTGCGTAGCCGCCTTCTGGTTCTTCTGCTGGCAGCTCGTGCTGACTGGTGACGAAGATTATTGCTGCTTCAGTGATCTGCTCGGCAGGTACGCCGGACTTCTCAGCAATGTCGTTGAGATCGACCGGCTTGGCACCGGTGGTCTTGGCGAGGCCGAGGCGCTCGATTTCAGCTGCGATACCTTCCAGTACCAATGATGTGGTGTCCGGGTTTGGCTTCAGCCAGAGCGCTGCGCGATCGCATAGCAGGTAATGCTCTGTGGAAATCACCACAATACGGCTCTCGCGGTAAATGCGGCTGTGGTTGATCCAGTAGCTGGCAACAGGCGCGTGCTCGTAAATGCTCGGTCCTACGACAAGGATATTCTTGGCGTCGCTGAGCAGTTCCTGCATATTGTTCGTGTTTGAGAGGTCGTAGCCCAGGGCCTTGCGCGTAGAGCGCTCGACGGCTGCCTGGGTTGGCGACATCAGGCGATTGACGCTATTGGACTGCATGACCGCGCGGCTGAACTGCTGCAGCAACCATGCTTCCTCGTTGGTGCCTTCGCCATTTGCAAGAACGCCGAATTCACCATTGCGATAGGCCTGCAAGCCATCGGCCACAAGACCGAGTGCTTCGTCCCAGGTAACCTGGAAGACTTCACCGTTCTGGTCACGGCTGCTCGGGTTGGTAAGGCGATCTGAGCTCTGAACTCGCTCGTGGCCCCACTTGCCCTTCTCGCAAACGTAACCGTGGTTCACGCCGCGCTCCCAAAGGTTGGTGGAGCGGCGGACGATGCCCTTGTTGGATTCAATATTAATGGTGCAGCCGACATCACAGTAACCGCAGATTGTCTCGGTGGTATCGAGCTCCCACGGGTGATGGCCAAAGTGGCGATCGGTGAGCGCACCAACCGGGCAAACGGCAATGCACATACCGCAGTTGACGCAGCTGCCTTCGGTGATCATGTCTTCGCCGAAGTTGGTCGAAATAGTTGCTTCCAGCGCGCGGTTCGTGGTTTCGATAGCGATGACGCCGACGATTTCGTCACAAACGCGGGTGCACCGGTTGCACATGATGCATCGGTCCCACTTGTAGTCGATGGTTGCGCTGAAGTGCTCGTACGGAGTCGCCTTCTTCGGGCGGCGATACGGGTTGGTGTTGATGTTGTGCAGGTACGTATTGTCCTGCAGGTAGCACTCACCACTCTTGTCGCACGTAGGGCAGTCGAGTGCGTGATCAATCAGGTACATCTGCAGGATGTACTGGCGAGACTGAAGAGCCTCCTCGGAGTGGGTGAGGACCTCCATGCCTTCAGTGAACTGTGCGGAACAGGATGTATCGAGACCGCCGCGACGGCCGAGGATTTCGACCGTGCAAATACGGCAGGATCCCCAGGCACGCATGAGCGGCTGGAAACAGAGATTGGGTACATCAATTCCAGCAGAACGTGACGCGTCCAGGATACTCATACCGGCAGGTACGGTCACGCTTTGACCGTT
>CAZYDY010000313.1:0-2597 GCA_964646245.1 uncultured Sphaerobacteraceae bacterium | reverse complement strand
CCGTGAAGGCGGACGCACCGTGGGCGCCGGCTCGGTCACCAGCATTACTGAATAACTGTTTTTGTGATGGGCTGGTCGGCCAACGCTGGCCAGCCTGGCACTTCGAAGAGGGAATCTGCCAATGGTAACGGCCAAGAAGACGGCACAAAAAATTCGTATCCGTCTGAAAGCCTATGATCACAAGATTCTCGATCAGTCTGCAGGCCGCATCGTAGAGACGGCTGAATCGACTGGCGCAAAGGTAGCTGGCCCCGTGCCATTGCCAACGCGTATCGAGAAGTTCTGTGTCATGCGCTCACCGTTCATCGATAAGGACTCGCAGGAGCACTTTGAGATTCGAACACATAAGCGGTTGATTGATGTGCTTGAGCCCAGTGGCAGCACGATTCGCGCTCTGATGAGCCTGAATCTGCCAGCTGGTGTTGATATTGAGATCAAACTTTAGGAATCGCGTTTTCCGGCGGTATGGCTGCGTAGCGGCCGATAACCGGAACTAGCTGCAAAGCACGCTCTGGTAATGCGTACGGCACGTACAGTGCTGTGCCCACTTCCTGACGAAATGCAGGGGAGAGCCAATGGTTCAGGGATTAATCGGGCGAAAGCTCGGTATGACACAAATATTTGATGAGCAGGGCCTTGCCCGGCCAGTAACGGTAATTGAAGCCGGGCCATGTGTGGTGACACAGGTGCGTACCGAAGAGAAGGACGGCTATGAAGCCGTACAACTCGGTTTCGGTATCGCCAAGAAGCTGAACAAGCCTGAGCGAGGACACGTCAAGGAATCTGGCCACATGGTCAAGACCCTGCGTGAGGTAAAGGCCGAAGACTACTCGGGAATCGAGATTGGTCAGGTCTTTAATGCCGACACCTTCAGCGAAGGCGAGACAGTAGATGTCACCGGCACCAGCAAGGGCCGTGGTTTTCAGGGCGTAATGAAGCGACACGGCTTCAGCGGCCAGCAGCAAACCCACGGTCAGTCAGACCGCTTGCGCGCACCGGGTTCCATTGGATCCTCGGCGACGCCAGGCCGCGTGTTCAAGGGCCACAAAATGGCCGGTCAGACAGGTAACGAACGTGTAACCGTGCAGAACCTCAAGGTTCTTCGCGTGGATACCGAGCGCAACCTGCTGCTGGTAGAGGGTTCTGTTCCTGGCCCCAATAAGGGAACGCTGTTGATCCGCCGTGCGGTGAAGGCCCAGAAATAAGCTGGGATTCCCGTTCACGCGCGCAGGCGCTTTGAAACGGCGAAGGGAGCATGACAAAGATGCAATTTGATGTCGTCAATACAAAGGGTGAGGTGGTTGGTTCCATCGAGCTCGACGAAAGTGTGTGGGGTATAGAACCTCACCTGAGTGTTGTTCACCAGGCGTTGGTACGCCAGAACAACAACGCTCGAATTGGCACCGCCAAAACCAAGGGACGTTCTGAAGTCCGTGGTGGTGGCCGCAAGCCTTGGCGCCAGAAGGGTACCGGACGTGCTCGCCATGGATCGATTCGCTCTCCGCAGTGGATCGGTGGTGGTGTGGTATTCGGCCCAACTCCGCGCAAGTACACCCAGGCAATGCCGCGCAAGATGCGCCGCCTGGCCATTCGCTCGGTCCTCAGTGCCAAGTTGCGCGATGAGCGCCTCTCGGTAGTGCAGGGACTGGAAGAGCTGGATGGCAGAACCAAGAGCATGAAGACGGCCATGGCAACACTGCCAGAGAACCGCTCCGTGTTGATGGTTGTGGCAAGCAAGGATAGCGTTGCCGCTCGCGGCGCCGCGAACCTCCCGCACACCAAGACGGTTGTTGCAGGATCGCTGAACGTACGAGACGTGCTCAAGTACGATCGCCTGGTTATCGCAGAAGAAGCCATGGGTATGATCGAAGAACTTTGGGCACTCGATGAAGCAAGCCGTCAGCCGAGCCAGTGGAAACTGGATCGCCAGGCCGCAGCCGAGGAGGTCGCATAGCCATGGCAGAACTGCGACTTGAGGACGTACTCCGTCGTCCCATGATCACGGAGAAAAATACTCTGCTGTCTGAGCAGAACAAGTACACGTTCGAAGTACACCCAAACGCAACCAAGATCCTGATCAAGGCTGCCGTTGAGGAAGCATTCGGAGTGACTGTGCTGAATGTGCACACGCTGAATGTGAAGCCCAAGGCGAAGCAGCGCATGATCCGCCGTGGTGCGGGGCGCATTTCTGGTTCTTCCCGTGCGGTGAAGAAGGCGATGGTCACCATTGGTGATGGCCAGCGCATCGACATCTTCGAGCAGATTTAGACCGGTTGAAAGGAGCCTATTGGCATGGCAATCCGAAGATACAAGCCAACCTCCCCGGCGCGTCGCTCGATGAGTGTGAGCACGTTCGAGGAGATTACAAAGAAGAAGCCTGAGAAGAGCCTGACAGAGCCGCTGAAGAAGCACGCTGGTCGTAACAACAAGGGCCGTATCACCACCCGACACCGTGGTGGTGGTAACAAGCGCTTCTACCGAATCATTGACTTCAAGCGCAACAAGCCGGATGTTCCGGCCCGAGTTGCTGCGATTGAATACGATCCCAACCGATCATCCCGCATCGCCCTGCTGTTCTATGCAGATGGCGAGAAGCG
>CAZYDY010000312.1:0-2604 GCA_964646245.1 uncultured Sphaerobacteraceae bacterium | reverse complement strand
GCATCGCGTTTGGCGGTGCTGGCAGGTGTGAAATACCAATCAACCTGAACAAACTGATCTTCGACCGGAACCCAACTGCCGATAAATGCACCGCCGGATGGGGCTATTGAGGGCGCCAGGATATGCATGATGGTGGGAACGATCCGGTGCACGTAACTGAGTGGATCATCTACTACCGGGGAAATGTGATCGTCATCAAGCGCAATCCAGATATCGATATCGCTCAGGTCGTCGTTCGTGCCACGACCGCGTGAACCGGCCAGCCAAACGGCATGCACGCCGTCGCTCTCACGTAACCTGGTGATGATTTGATCGAGGAGAAAGTCTGCCTTGATCACGGTTTCTCCCCGGTGAGTGCGGCCCACTCGCGATCGAGCATGGCGAAGATGAGTTCGTTGCTCCAGACATCGCCGCGCCTGTCGTTTTCGATGAGGCGGGCCTCCTGCCGCATGCCGAGTCGCTGGCACACTTTGGCGGAAACGATGTGTTCTTCGTCGACGCGCGCATAGATGCGGTGCACGCCCCATTCCTCGAATCCGATTTTCATAGCGGCACGTGCAGCTTCGGTGGCGAAACCGTAACCGGCGTGATCGGGATGAATGATATAGCCGAGCTCGTATGTGCCGGTCATTTCAGGCGTTTTGTTGAGGAAGACATCGCCGATGACGGCGGAAGTATCGTTCCGAACGATCATCCACTTTCCGAAGCCTGACTCGGGATCATTGATCTGCGGCAGAAGTTCCTGGATGTGGGCCGTGGCTTCGTCCAGCGAGGTCCACACTGGTGTGTAGGTATATGTGTTCACTTCCGGAATGGAGCGATAGCTATAAATCGATTCTGCGTCGTCCAGCGTCATCGGTCGGAGGGTGAGTCGGTTTGAGGTGGTGGTCATCAGTATCCTCATAGTGGCGGCTACAATGCAGGTTAGTGACAAAGCTTTCAGCGTAAGGTATCAGAATCAATGCAGATCTACTCATGGAACGTTAACGGAATTCGCGCGGTGATTCGCAAGGGCGCGTGGAAGGAATTCTGGGAGCAGCACAGTCCGGATGTGTTGTGCCTGCAGGAGACCAAGGCGCAGGAGGGCCAGGCAAAGCCGGACCTGCCGGACTACCTGGAGTTCTGGAATAGCGCCGAGCGAAAGGGCTACAGCGGGACGGCAATTTTCAGCCGAACGGAGCCACTGCACCTGCTACGTGACCTGCCGCAGGATATCGAGATTAAGTTCGGCCTGCATGATGACCAGTACGGTAACCCGAATACGGAGGGTCGCGTGTTGGCGGCAGAGTTCGAGGATTTCTGGGTATCGACCGTTTACACGCCGAACAGCAAGAGTGACCTGAGCAGGGTTCCCCTGCGGTATGACAAGTGGGATCCCGCGTTCCTGACGTACATGAAGGAACTTGAAGCAGGTAAACACGGCAGTGCCACGCCCAAACCGGTGATTTACTGTGGCGACTTCAACGTCGCGCATCAGGAGATCGATCTTGCGCGTCCGAAGGAGAACGTGAATACCCACGGGTTCACGCCGCAGGAGCGAGAAGGGTTTGGCAAGATGATTGAGCAGGGGTTCGTTGACACGTTCCGTACGCTCAACCCGGATGCGCGCGATGTGTACAGCTGGTGGAACATGATGACCCGAGCGCGGGACCGCAACGTTGGGTGGCGGATTGATTACGTGATGGTGAGCGAAGAACTGATGCCGAAGGTGACTGCGGCAAACGTTCATATGGACGTAATGGGCAGCGACCATTGCCCGGTAAGCATCACACTGGACATGTAGACATGGCTGATTTACCTGAACCAATGACCCGACAGGAACTGCTCGATAGCTTCGCCACGGAATGGGATGCGCTCCTGGCGATCGTGGATTCGACTGATGAGCAGGCATTGCTGGAGCGAAGGGATGCGGCAGGGTGGAACTCACGTGACCACCTCGCCCATCTCATCGCCTGGCTCCAGGGTGTTACCCACATGGTGCGAGAGGGCAAGCCGCAGCATGTGGGAATGGGTATTCCGGCAGACCTGTTTAGCTTTGAAGATTATGACCCGATGAACGAGGCGATTCGGCAGCGAACGATCAATTGGTCAGTGAAGCACGTGTTGAACTATTTGCGTGCGAGCCACGAGGAGATGGTCGGCATCGTTTCGCGTATGACCGACGAGGAATTGCTAAAACCGGTTGACGACTTCGTACCAGGCGCCGGGGATTTCGCTATTTGTTACAAGATCGATGGAAACGGCCCGTACCATTACCGGCAGCATCGTGGGTGGATTGAGGAAATCCTCGCATCCTGAGTGCTGGTTGCCTCAGGGTGTTACGGGTTCCTCCACCAGGCCCTGAGGCCTCCCTTCGGCAACTGTTGCAACCACTTTTGGTTCGGCATCTGTCGACAGAGGGATGTGGAAGATTCGCATAAAGAACTGGCATGCCGGGCCGATGAGAATGGCAGCGGCAACAGTACCGACTCCGACCGTGCCGCCGAGCATCCACCCGAGGGCGACTACGGTCAGCTCGAGCGCGACTCGCACCATCCAGATCGGCTTGCCGGTGACCCGGTTCAAACCGGTCATGAGGCCATCCCGGGGGCCGGTTCCAAAGCG
>CAZYDY010000311.1:0-2616 GCA_964646245.1 uncultured Sphaerobacteraceae bacterium | reverse complement strand
ATGATGTGGAAATTGTAGGTCAGCTCGTCAGCTTCGATACGAATCAGCGAGGGACCCATTACGTTTACTGCGCTGTAGATATCCTCTGCGCTCATTCCATCGAACTGCTCGGGGAAGTGCTTTTGCACAACAGGCGCAGCCCACTTCCAGAACGGAAGACTTCGGCCAACCAGGTTCTCCCACATACGGCTCTGGCTCTCATGCCACGCCATGGAAACGCCTCGAGCAAGCACTGTGCGGTCGAACTCTTCGTTTACCTGATGCTCGTACAGACCGTGCCCAAACTCATGCAACGTACCAAAGAAGCTTGGATTGAAGAAATCCTCTTCGAACTTGGTCGTGATGCGCACGTCGTTAATGGACATCGCACTGGCGAACGGATGGACTGTGGTGGTCAGATCCCAGGCGTCGTCTGTGAACCCAACCGCCGCGGCGATCTCGCGAACAAGCTTGTCTTGCTTGTCGGTTGGGAAGTGCTTGAAGGTGGCCGCGTCGCGTCCGTCACCCGCCTTGGCGGCGACTTTCTCGACCAGTGGCCTGGCGCCTTCCTTGAAGACGTCGAAGACGTCTGCCACTTCGCGGGTCTTCATTCCGTGCTCATAATCATCGAGCAGGATGTCGTAATCTTCCTCAGCATCCGGGTGGAGATCGCGTCGGAGGTCCACAACCTGTCGCAGGTGATCAATATTCTGCTGCAGGAACGGCTTGAAGCTCTCGTAATCGTTGTCCTTACGGGCCTGGACCCATGCAACCCGACCCTTCGATTTTGCGAGGTTCATCTCGGCAGCAAGCTCAGTCGGGATTACCGCCGATTTGTCGTACAGTCGCTTGAACTGCCGCCACTGCGCGAACTCGACGCTCTCTTCACCCTGGCCACGTACGTAGTCCTCGGCGGCATTGATAGCGTCGCCGGTGGCCTTGTCTACCAGCATTCCGTGAGAGATTCGGGTCAACGTGGCGAGTCGTTCACCACGCACAGCAGCACCCTTCGATGGCATATGGGTCTGCATATCCCAATATGCAATCCCGCCAATACCGCTCAGGTCAACGAGCGTTTGCATTCGTGTGAAAAGTTCATCGTATTTTTGCTTCGACATTGAAGAGTCGTTCCTTTCCTATGACTGTGCAGGTTGTGTATTGAGCAGCGATCGCAACATCAGCAATCCGTCAGCACCACCTGTGAGTTCACTGGTTGCCCGCTCAGGATGCGGCATCAATCCCACAACGTTTCCAGCCTCATTACAAACTGAAGCGATTGCGTTCACAGAGCCATTTTCTGCTTCGATCACCTCGCCGTCAACACTGCTGTAGCGTGCGACAACCTGTCCGTTTGACTCGATTCTCTCGAGTTCCTCGTCGCCGATATAGTACGCACCTTCACCGTGAGCGATTGGCAATCGCAGCACCTGACCCTGTTCAAGGTTGTTCGTCCAGGGTGTGTTCACATTCTCAAAACGAAGATGAGTCCAGTAGCTGTGGAAGCGCAATGTCTTGTTTCGCAGCAGCGCTCCTGGAAGCAGATGCGCCTCGCACAATACCTGGAAACCGTTACAGATTCCGAGGATCGGCATGCCATCGGCCGCGGCTTTCTGCACCTCGGCCATCACTGGTGCGAAGCGTGCAATGGCGCCGCAGCGGAGTGCGTCCCCGTAACTAAAGCCACCTGGCAGCACCAAGGCATCCAGACCAGCAAGCGTTGTCTCTCGATAGTCGACGCGCCTGACGGATACGCCAACTTCCGATTCGAAGTTCGCCAGGGCGTCATGGTCACCATTGCTTCCGGGGAATGAAATAACACCTACGTGCATGTGCCCTACCCTTCGCTGATGGAGAGCTCAAACTCTTCAATCACTGGATTGGCGAGGAGCTTTTCGCACATTTCCGTCGCCGAAGCACGTGCCGCGTCCTCAGTTTCAGCTTCAAGCTGGAACCTGATGAACTTACCGACTCGTACTTTGGAAGCCCCTTCGAAACCCAGTAACTTCAAGCCGGAAAGCACCGACTCTCCCTGTGGATCGTTCACACCGGCTTTCGGCATAATCTCGGCTTCTACCGCGAATGTTCTCATCGTTCAGTTCCTCCTGCGGCCGCCACCAGCCGGTCATGTACTTCCAAGTACCGTTTCATGGTTTGCTCAACGATTTCCTGTGGGATCTCGGGCCCTGGTGCGGACTTGTCCCAATCCACAGTCTCGAGCCAGTTTCGCACGATCTGCTTGTCGAAGCTGTCCGGCTCTGTACCAGGTACAACGCTGGATGCCTCCCAGTATCGCGAACTGTCCGGTGTAAGGACTTCATCGATAAGAGACAGTTGTCCTTTGATGTACCCGAACTCGAATTTTGTATCCGCCAGTACGATGCCCGCTGCGGCGGCAAGTCGCGATGCGTACTCATAGAGTGCGACGCTCTTGCTCTCGAGCTCTTCAGCCAGTTCTGCCCCAACGATCTCGCGCAATCGATCACGACTGATATTTTCGTCATGACCGGCATCGTTCTTGATTGCGGGGGTGAACCGGGGATGTGGAAGAGCATCCGCACGTCGGAGGCCTTCTGGAAGAGGTTCCCCGGCGAGCGTGCCTTCTGCAGCGTATTCTTTATAGCCGCTTCCAGCCAGGTA
>CAZYDY010000310.1:0-2616 GCA_964646245.1 uncultured Sphaerobacteraceae bacterium | reverse complement strand
ATGCTGCTGCAGGATCAGAGCCTGCCCGCAGCCGGTGTTTGGGACTATCAGTACGGTGAGAGCTGGTACCGGGCAACCGGAGGTTATCCATCAGAAGATGCGATGACCGCGGCTCGCCTCACCAACGTTATGATTGGCGCACTCGCCACGGGCGCAGCATTTGTGTTGGGCCGGCTTCTCACGAATCGCATCGGAGGCATCGCCGCTGCTGCCTATCTTGCCTGGCACCCGCTGCACATCGTACTCAGCACGCAAGCGTTAAGTGATGAAACGTTCGCACTTCTTCTCCTGTTGGCCCTGATTGCAGCATGGCAATTCGCTGCCAAACCAACGTGGGCACGAGCTATTGCATTGGGCGTCTTACTAGGACTCGGCGGAGCAACGAAGCTCACACCACTGCTGTTGGCACCACCACTGGTGATTTACGGCCTGGTCCGCCTCTATTTCGATCGCACGCCGGAAGGCAAACGCGGCGGAATAATGCTGATCGCGCAACCGTTCATCGCATTTGCAGCATTCATCATGGTCTACCCCTGGACATGGGTAAATCCGATTGAGCGTACCTGGAGACTCTTCTCATTCCGGGCCGGGGAAATGGAGGCGCAAACCTCCGCCTGGCCAAACGCACTTACGGAAGGTCCGCTCGATGCGCTCTCCCGCTTCGGTCACAAGCTGACTTATACACATTCGACATCTCAGAAGGCTATCCAGCATGTTTATGACTGGATAGGTTTCGAGCGAGCAGCCGTCGGTATCGATCTCGTGCTGGCAGCCGCAGGCGGTGTGATTCTGATCTGGATCGTTGCTCGTAACGGATTGTGGACGCCACACGCCCTGGTTGCCTGCCTACTCGTGGGCGAGCTGGCGCTCCTCGCCATCGGTATGAAGGCGGATTTCTATCGCTATCATTTACCGGTTGTGATGATTGCTTCGGCGCTGATTGCGATTGCAGTGGGCACGGCATGGGATGTGGTGATGGAACAATCACGAAGTCGCAACACCGTTCAGGATACGTCAGTTTCTTCCCCGGAGGTGGCCTCATGACGCGCTTCATCCTGATTCGGGTATCGCTGATTCTCGCGATAGTTGTAGTGATGATTTCGCCAGCGGCTGCACGTGAAGGAGACACCCTCAACCCGATTACGATCGATGCTCCATTGCTGGAAACATCGCCAGAGAACCTTCTCAATGAGAATGATGAGCGCGCCATCAACGAGCGCATTCGGGAAGCGCGAGTATCCGGTGTTCCCCTGGCCGTGCGAATTATCGATATATCCCAGCCGAGATCCGACATCCCTTTCCAGGTACGGCAGTACCTGCCCGATGACGCCAGTGAACCGCTCGACAGGGAACAAATACAGGCGATAGCGCAATCCTGGGCAGAATCCGAAGCCATTGAGACCAGTGAAGGCGCGAATGACGGTTTCCTGCTCCTTGTGCTGGTGCCAGAAGATCGTACGCAAACGCAGGCAGTGTGGTGGATTGGGCCGAATGCCTTACCCATTAACGGCCTGACTCAGGAAAATATCCTGGCGACCCATGGTGTTATGGACGCCCAGTTTGCCGCCGGGAATATGCCGAACGGCATCTTTGTGGGCTTGCTGGAGTTCAGCTACAACATCCAGTTCGGCACGCCCGAACGTCTTGAGCGCTCCAAGCTTCAGGACGCCCTGCACATCGCCACATTTCCAATGGCGATTGGTACCGCACTGGCGGGGATAGCTATTCCGGTACTGGCGGTTTGGCTATCACGGCGAACAGGGCAGACAAAACCTGCAGATTCCGCACTTACTCCCTGGGAGGCGGCTGCACTTCACGTTGGGCGAGCACGGGCAGATATTCCGGCCGCGATGCTTTTTGATTCCGTTCACCGGAATGACGTCACTCCGACATCCGACGGTGGCCTGCGCCTGACACCGGGTGCCTCCAATCCAGCCATCGATGCGTTACGGCCCTTCGCAGATGAAGAAGGCTACATCGATGTAGCCACGATGTATGAGATTGAGGCGATTACCCTGCCAGTACGAGAGCAGATCGAGACCTCACTCGCGGATCGCGGCGCGATGACCGCAAACGTGGAATCGGATCGGAACCGGGTTCTGCTGGCAATGGGAATCGCTGCTTTCCTCGTTGCGATCACCACTGTACCGACTGTGAAGAGCATGTCGACAATCGGTGTGTTCGGCATCGCAATCGGGATCGTGGGCATCACGGCAGGCTGGTGGTGGCTGGCATATCGACGTTACACCACTCCGGCAGGCGAGGAGATGTTGGCGGACTGGCTGGACTCCGCAACTGAGGACGAGCGGTCTGCATTCGACCTGGTGATCCACCAAAACCTGATCACCGACCGTGAAGGCGGCCCGGATGTGACTACACAGACCCAGCTCCTGCGCCAACTGCGCGGACTCGGTTCAGCATAAACACAAAAAGCCTGGCGGATGGAATGGACCATCCGCCAGGCTTTTACTTCTTGCTTAACCGTTACTCTCCGCGGGCAGCCGCGGTGTAGAGATGTTCCACGTAATCGATCAACATACGACGAGCACTGAATGCGGGTGCGTTGGTACGGATCGCTTCCTTCATCACCTTGATCCACTCAGTGGGGATTCCATC
>CAZYDY010000309.1:0-2624 GCA_964646245.1 uncultured Sphaerobacteraceae bacterium | reverse complement strand
TCCCTGGCCGTGTGTGAGGCGATTATTGGACAGTGGGCCGAAGTCGGAATTAACGCTGAACTCGTGCTCAGCGATCTGGGTGCATTCAACGCCAACTGGGCAGACCCGGAGGCTCCCGTACTTCGCATGGCAAGCTGGAGTCCGATGTTCGATCCTGCCACGTTGCTCAACCTGGTATGGCAATCGGATGGAGTTCTCAGCCGCACTAACAATCCCGAGATCGATGAACTCATCGCTCAGGGTGGATCCGTCTTTGGAGACGAACGTGAGGCCGCGTATCAGGAGCTTGGCACCGTCATGCACGAAGATGCCTCTGCTGTGTTCTTGTGGAACCTGATGCATGTCGCTGCGATCACGGAAAAAGCCGAAGCATGGACGCCCCGGCCAGATCAATGGGTTATGGCATTGGCTCGTTAGCGGAAGTTACTTTCATTAGGGCCGTCACGTTGCGTTCCGTTTCGCCGCTAATCGTTGCCAATTTCACATTCCGGGGGATTTAGTTGCGTCCCCGATGCGTATAGTAATTAGAGGGAACAGCTTGCAGGCATGGTGGCTCAGTTTCGCAGCAGTTTTGGAAGGGGGGACACGTCGGCTCAGCCGACTGTCCCAAACAAGCCGGTTGTAGTACCCGTCGCGTCTCAGTACCCGCAGTACCTGGAGTATCTCAAGCACCTCAAACCATGTTCAAGGCAAATCGTTCCCTCTAACAACACTGGTCTAAAACCACACCGGACTCGCCACCAGGTCCGGTGTGAAAGGCGCAAAGAGCCCGGGCTCTCGCCTCCAGATTCGATTGGGATTGTGCTTTAGAAGACGAAACGTCCGGCGATCAGGACTAGTGCCAGCAGAAACAGCGGCACTGTCGCCAGAAGCAGCAAATCTGTCCAGATCAATATGCCGCTTATCACCAGCAGTATCAGCGCAATGATAAGAAAGTTGCGCTGCAGCAGTGTCATCGGAAGTTTGCCGGTACCTCGTGCCCAGGGATCGGGCGAAGGGCGCACCGCATCGCCGGCGAGAATCTGTCGCCGGTACGGTTGCTTTTGCGTGGTTGGGTTCTTACGCGGCTGTTGACTCATGGACATAGTCTACAGTGCCTTAATCGGCTTGTGCTCATCGGTGCCCAATTTGGCAACACGAATCCAGACCTGAACGGCTACGGCTTTGGTGATTCCGGAAATCACCATGAATATCCCGGGAACCAGCCAGATGTTGTCGATATTCGCGCTCCAGACAACTGCACTCCAGATGATCCCGAGCACAATGAAGCCAAGCGAAATCACCATCAGGTGCTTCATGGATACGCGTTCGTAAATACTGGTCATTCTTCATCCTTATGGGCGACAGCGATGATGCGATCTGATTCGGCATCCCACGGATTTAACTCGTAATCTCCGTACCAGTCTACATGCGAGAACCCGGCGAACTCGAGCATCAATGCGAGTTCACTTTGATGAATGTAGCGTAGATCAAAACGGGTACGCGTGCGATGGTATTCGCCGGTCGCACTCGTCTGATCGTACCAGATCAGTGTGTCGATAACTTGTGATTCAGTGCCCGGTTGACGATGCCCCCACTTCTCGATTGTGGTGCCATCCTCCGTCGTCCAGCCGCCTTCGAGATGGGTCGTGTTGAGCAGATGGTTCAACTGTCCAACACTGGGGTTCAGCGCATCCACCACCAACCTGCCACCCGCGTCGAGGGCACCCCACGCTGAGGAGATCATCTCACGCTGCCGTTCCGGGCTGGTGAGGTGCATGATGCTATTGAGCGATGCGATCACCATCCCGAAAGGACCGCCCTCAACGTCTTCCAGGGAAGCCATATCGCCGACGATAAGGCTAATCTCATGGTCGTCCCTCACAAGTGCCCTGGCGACGTCCAGCATCGCCTCTGAGCTATCGAGTCCCACTACGTGGTGCCCAGCCTCAGCCAGCGGGAAGAGGACTCTCCCGGTGCCGCACCCGAGTTCCAGAATTGGTCCATCTCCAATATCCGCGAGCTCCAGGATAAGTTCGATATCGTCTGTGTAATCAGCGTGCTCCAGGTCATATAACTGCACGATGTTGGCGTAGGCGTCTTCGGGTGGCATGTGTACTCCGGAATGTACGGCGGAATTCATACAGGTGCTATGCAGTCATCATCATGCCATATCTGCGTAAGTACCCTGCTGATGATCAAGGTAGTATCATTGCCGCTACTATGGCGAAGAAGCAACGATCTACCAAAAACGATACTCCCAAAGGCGACCGCGTTATCACGCAGAATCGACGTGCCTTTCACGATTACTTCATCGAGGAACAACTCGAAACCGGAATCGTGCTGAGCGGCACCGAAATCAAGTCGATACGCGAAGGCAAAGTCACCATCGCCGAAGCGTATGTGCGTATCCAGAACAATGAGCTCTGGCTGATCGGTTGCAACATCACACCGTATTCGCACGGCAGCTGGACCAATCACGATCCGGACCGACCACGGAAACTGCTCGCGCACGCGAAAGAAATAGATAAGCTCCGCGAGGCAATTGAGCAAGAGGGACGCACAATCGTGCCCCTCCGCATGCGATTGAAGAATGGTCGGGCCAAGGTCGATATCGGTGTGGCCAAGGGTAAGAAGCTATGGGA
>CAZYDY010000308.1:0-2644 GCA_964646245.1 uncultured Sphaerobacteraceae bacterium | reverse complement strand
ACTTCCCACGCTTCTGGCTGCGGTACGTAATCGGACACGAAGTTGCCGTCGGCGAGAACTTCACCATCTGCCGCGCTTATCACCCGACGAACGCTCACTACGTAGCCGGGTTGGGCCGTTTGCACCATTCTGCGCTCGCCGGGAGCAAGGGCAGGATTCTCTCGCTCAACAGCCGGGCCGGGCTGGACTGGTGCACTTACCTGTGCCGGATGCATCTCCACGTTCCATCCGGGATCCTTGCCATAGAGGTGGGCAGTTACCCAATCGCCTTCAGTGGTGACGACGATCAGGAGCCAGGAATCCAGGGTGTTCTTGAACGTCAGGTCGAGAGTCCACTCCCATTCGGATTCCGCCTGATAGATGGCAGCATCCAGTCCCGGACTGGACCCGTCTGCCTCGTAAAAGGCGAGTCGCCAGCTATGGGGATTCCATTCGCTGAAACGGAAGCCGGCATTGGCAGCTGCCCGGAAGACCGTGGTTGATACCTGGCAGACGCCTCCGCCGATATCACTTTCTACCCAGTTCCCGGAAATGATTGTTCCGGAAACGTACCCATGGTCTTCTGTGATTGGCCCCTGCAGGTCGTTGTATGAGAATGTTTCGCCGGGAGCCACGAGTTTGTAGGAGATGTTGCGGGCAGACACCCGGACGTTTTCGGCACGTGCTGCTGATGATCCGACGAACGATGACGACCCATAGGCCAGGTGCGTATCGATTCCGAGTTCGGCGATGTTATCTGCACGAGCTGCAGCCTTGACCGGCTTCATCGCGAGGTCCGCATGTCGATTGGTGCTTACTGACAGCTCTACAGCCAGGTCTTCCATCTTGTCGAAATCGACTTCAGCGCCGTCTACGTCCTCCTGGACGACGTAGAGACCGCTATCCCAACCCAGCATGACGTTCCTGGGTTCGCGTCTCGTTACACTGTTGATCTGCTCGAACCGCTCCCGTAGCACCGAAGGATCCAGCGATGCCTGGTTGTTGCTGTCGATTTGCAGGGCCCTGGTCAGGTCCTCCGGGGTGACCGGATAGTCAAGCTCCTCGTGCGTGAACACAATTGGTTCCTTGATCAGGTTCCAGGCGTCGGCTTTGGCGCCATCGAGCTCTTCCTGCCTGACCTTTGGATCCACGGCGCGTGTAGAAATCGTCAGTGACGCAGTCTTTCCCCTCTTCAGAAGATCCAGGGATGATTCGATGGCTTCATCAATATCGGCTGCACGTCCTGGCTTCTCGGGTTGCACGGTGACTTCACCGTCAATCATCTCCAGTCGCGCATCGGTTGGGGCGATGTCGATGGTGCCAGCGATCGTGTTCAGGAAAGAGGTGAGGCCGTTTCCGTCTTCCTTCAATACAAGTGGTACGTCGTTTGGGGTGTCGTGCCTGACGAATGTCCTGTAGCGATCAAGCGGGCCATTTTCGCGACCGTGACCCATTGCGATTTCGATCATGGCATCGTAATCGATGGAGAAGCCGAGATCCGCAAGGCTTGCGTGCCATACTTCGTTCTCAAACGCGTAGGTAATCGCCCGTTCCTCAAATCCGGCCAGTTCCCGGCGGAGTTCGCTTTCTGCCTCTTCGGGTGATTTCCCACCAAGGTTGGCGGCGGCGAACCGGGCTCCCGGATAAACGCGCCCGCGGCACATTGCCGGAACAGTACCTGCACCCACTGCAGCGATTGCTGCGAATCCACCTGTTAGTGCGGAGCGGCGGCTCATTAGTCGTTTGAATCGATGATTATCCTGCACGGATACGGGTTCCCCTGAATGACAACTGCATCTTTTACCTGAAGATCCGACTGCCTGAGTGTTCGCTCACGACCAACTGCCAGGGCAGAGTCCGGTCACATTGCTACGCTCAGGCCTACGTCCCTTGGCTGGTTTCGGTTTGGTTATTAATGACAGGTGTTCGTGCAATCTTCTCAAATGCGAATAACAACGAGAAGGGCGATGGCTTCAAACCATCGCCCCTCTCGTGTTTCAAACATCGTTGTCGTGCCCTGAAGGTTATCCCTTGATGGCGCCGGTGATGACACCCTTGGCAAAGTACTTTTGCAGGAACGGGTAGACAACCAGAATCGGAAGCGTCGCCAGGACCACCATGGCCATTTGGAGCGCGACCGCGGGTGGAGCATCGGCCCCGGGTGGGATATCCGCTGCCGATGTGATGGGGCTGGAGGAAATCACGTACTGTCGCAGCACCACCTGGATCGGCCACTTTGTCGAATCCGTGATGTACAGCACTGCGCTGAAGAAGGTGTTCCAGAGCGCGACACCGCTGAACAGCGAGATGACAGCAATAACGGCCTTCGAGAGGGGCAGGGCCACATGGCGGAATACCCCGATGTCGGAGGCACCGTCAATGCGGGCGGCATCGAGCAGGTCTTGCGGCAGGTTCTGGAAGAAGTTGCGGGCGATGATGAGGTTCCACGCGCCGATTAACCCGGGAACCACCAGGGCTGCGAAGGTATTGAGCAGGCCCAGTTCCTTCACCAGCAAGTAGCGAGGGATGAGGCCCGGGGCAAACATGAACGCGATAAGCACGAGCATGAAGAAGATCTTCGAGCCTGGTACGCCCGGCTTTGAGAGCCCGTACGCCATCATTGTGGTGAATGCTACTTGCACGAACGTACCGACGATGGTCAGCA
>CAZYDY010000307.1:0-2648 GCA_964646245.1 uncultured Sphaerobacteraceae bacterium | reverse complement strand
GCGGCCAGGATCACGTCCGGAATTCCCTCATCACCTTTCGGTGGAGCGGCGATGATGATCTCTTCCACACCTGCAACGCGGGCGGGAACGGCGGTCATCAGGAGCGAGGAGGGGAGGGCGGCTGATCCGCCAGGCGTGTAGATACCAACCCGACCCAGCGGTCGAATGATCTGGCCGAATATGCCAAGATCACCGGCATCGAACCAGCTTTCGTTCTTCTGCTTCTCGTGGAAGGCGCGGATGCGACCGGCTGCGAGTTCCATAGCTGAGCGTAGTTCCGGATCAATACGGTTGAGCGCTGCATCCCATTCGTCGCGATGAACCTCAAGCTCACCCGGTTCACGACCGTCGTACAGCTTCGTGTACTTGCGGATCGCTTCGTCGCCGTTATCGCGAACGTCTGCGATGATGCGTTCCACTACCTGGTGGGCGGTTAGCACCTCGCCAAAGATCTCGGTGTTGGCATCGATGATGTGTTGCGGCAGCGATGGCTCTGGCTGCGATCCGGTGCGGGTGAGTGCCGCCAATGCTTCTGCATTCGTTTCATAGGTTCGTATGTTCAAGGGATGTCCTCTCCCCACCCGGTTAAGACCCCGGGCATGCGCGGCGATAGTTGCTAACCAGTCGGTTTCTACACTCGCATCTCGCCGCCGACCAGCGCCTTCACACCCTTCTGGATCTTCTTGCGCTGCTTCTCCAGCTCTGCGTCCGTGAGGGCGCGATCTGGGGCAGTGAAGGTGAGGCGGTAGGCGAGACTCTTCTTGTCCGCGCCAATCTGTTCACCCTCGAACACGTCGAACAGCACGATCTTGGTCAAGAGCGGACCTGCATTGCGACGCAGGGCCTGCTCGACATCGGCGGCTGGCACCGACTTGTCGACCACGAACGCGAAATCCTGTTCGACAGGCAGGAAGTGATCCACCTTGATGATCTGCTTGGTAATGTCTTCCCGGCCTTCGCGAATGGCTGTGAGGTTGACCTCGGCCACCACCAGGCGCATATCTGCAACACCGAGCTCGAGCGCGAGGTCAGGTCGCACTTCGCCAATCGTGCCGATCCATTCGCCATTTGCGGTGATTCGCGCGGTTCGTCCTGGATGCAGGGCAGGATGCTCCGCGGCTTCGTAGGCGATCTCCCTGCCAGTGATGCGGGCCAGGGCAGCATCGAGTGCGCCCTTCACATCGAAGAAGTCAATCAGCTGGGTTTCGTGCTCCTCGGCCGAAAGCTTCCTGATCTGTGGTGCGAATCGGTCGAAATCCTCCCGGTAGCCGGCTCCGACTATCGCCAGGTGTGATGGCTCCTGCGGCAGCTCGTTCGGCTCGGTGCCGAAGAACGCATGGCCGATCTCAAAGAGTCGCACGCTTTTCTCGTGCTTCAGGTTCTCAGCGACAGCATCGATCAGGCGCGGGATCAGACTGGTGCGCAGTACAGGTTGTGCCTCGTTCATCGGATTCACGAGCCGGACCGTCTGAGTCGGATCGGATTCGCGCGTAACGTTCGACCAGCGTTTCACATCCTCTTCGCCCACGGTGATATAGCTGCGCGCTTCAAACGCGCCCGCACCGGTGAGAACATTGCGGGCATCGCGCTCCATCAGGAACTGCGGATCGCGCTCGACGTGCGGAGTTTCACCGACAGGCAGTGTGGCCGGGAGATTGTCGTATCCGACAACCCGGGCGATCTCCTCGATGATGTCCTCGGGAATCGTGACGTCGCTGCGGTTGGTCGGCACGGTGACGGATATATTGCCAGACGCCACCTGCGGCTGGAAACCGAGTCGGGTGAGTACGCTCTGTACGGTCTCTTCATCGATCGCCATACCGAGCAGTTTCTCGATGCGCTCGAACGGGAAAGTGATCGCGCCCGGTTCCCGCCTGGTTGGGTATTCGTCTTCATAGCAGCGGACACTTGCATCCGGGCAGAGATCAAGGATCAGCTGCACGGCGCGCATGGCGGCGTCCCAACTGAGGTTGGGGTCGAGTCCACGCTCGTAGCGACCACTCGCATCGCTGCGGAGCTTGATGCGGCGAGCCGTGTGACGCACGCTCACCATGTTGAAGTTGGCGCTCTCCAGCAAGATGCTACTGGTGTCGTCGACCACCTCGCTGTTCACGCCACCCATCACACCGGCTACTGCCACAGGCTTCTCGCCATCGGTGATGAGCAGGTCGTCGCTGGTGAAGGTGCGTTTCACGTGGTCGAGCGTTTCCATTTGCTCGCCCTCAGTCGCCTTGCGGACGATGATTTTCTCACCAGCGACATCGCGCAGGTCGAACGCGTGGAGCGGCTGCCCGATCTCCAGCATCACGTAGTTGGTCACGTCCACGATGTTGTTGACCGGGCGAACGCCAGCGGCGTTGAGGCGACCCTGCAGCCACTGCGGGCTTGGCTCGATCTTCACGCCATCGATGATGACGCCGATGTATCGACTGCAAACGTCTGGTGCCTCGATTGTGACCAGGTTCTCCTGCACCGGCACGCCATCCATGCTTGCGAGCGCGGGTTCCTGCACAGTGGTGTTGAGAATGGCGCTGGCTTCACCGGCGAGTCCTCGCATGCTGAACGCGTGGACCATGTTGGTGGTGATATCGAATTCGATCACGGTATCACCGAGGTACTCCTGCAGCGTTGCGCCAGCGGGAGCGTCT
>CAZYDY010000306.1:0-2674 GCA_964646245.1 uncultured Sphaerobacteraceae bacterium | reverse complement strand
TTTCGCACGGAGCAGGCATGCTTAAAAAGCTTCTTCGGTTTCTCACAACATCTCAAAACAACCATCTCGATCCAAACCGGATCGCTCCCTCAAAAAGCCTCGTCGGGCTCCTGTGGAGTGCAACCGCCATCGGCCTGTTTGCAATCCTTTTCACCAAGGTGCGGGAGAGTAAAACCGCCGACGTCGATGCTGAGATCACGCACAAGGTACAGGTAGAGGGCAAGAGGCACCGTTGGTTCGATCGTTTGATGCACATAGTCAGCTGGCCAGGTTTTCCGCCTCAAAGCCGCACCATCCCGCCAACCCTCGCTGTTCTCCTTTGGGTTCGGGGATTCCGACTTGAAGCGGTATTCCAGCTCCTGGCGTGGGGAACTGGAGGCGTAAGCTCCGTGTTCAAACGCATCATGAAGCGCGAACGCCCTGGTCCGCAGCATCCGCACCTGACCGTCGTTCCGGCGAATATTGGTGGAACCAGCTTCCCCAGTGGACACGTCATTATCTATACTGGTGTCTACGGATTCCTGGCTTATCTCGCTACATTGTGGATTGAGACCAAAAGCGTTCGCCGCGTCGTTGTTGGCGGCCTTACTGCGCTCGTTGCTCTCGTGGGAACAAGTCGCGTGTACCTGGGTCACCATTGGGCGTCCGATACAATGGCCAGCTACTTGCTCGGTACCACGTATCTTGTAGCTTTGACTTCTGTGTACAGACGGTTCAAGCGCTGGAGCCTGCGAGGCTGACACAGTCCAGACACATTCAACTGGTAGCATTCCAACGATTTGGAGGTGATCTCATGCGCAAGTACCTGGTCAATTTCATACTCGCCGCGCTGATCGTCACAGCGATCTCGGCACCTGTTGCCTTTGCGCAGGACGAGCCACCAGTCGATGATCTGCTGGCCGACGCCTCAGAACGGCTGCAGGAAACCGAGACGATGGAATTCCTGATGGAGATCGAAGGCACAACGTACGTTGATGATGCCGAGACCATTCAGCTCCTCAGTGCGGAAGGCGTAATGCAGCGTCCGGACCGGGTGGATGTCACGTTCACCGCGATCGTCCTTGGACGCCAGCAAATCAGCATTCGCATGATCACCGTCGGTGACGAATCCTGGATCACAGATCTCGTCACTGGCAAGTGGGTTCCGAGCCCGCCCGAGTTTGGCTACAATCCCTCGATTCTGTACGACGATGAGCACGGTCTCGGACCGGTGATGAGCCGCATGGAAGAGCCGGAAATAGTCGGAAGCGAAGAGATTGATGGCCGCGATGCATGGCAGGTAACTGCCACTGCTGACGGGGACATCATCAAGATGATGACAAGCAACACGTTGCGTGGCAGCGAGCATTCGCTCGAGATTTGGGTCGACAAGGAAACCAACGACATCCTCAAGATCAGCATCGCCGAGCCGACAGATGAAGATCTCGAAGATCCGTCAGTCCTCACCCTGAACCTCACCGAGCACGACAAAGATGTGACGATTGAGCCACCAACCGAGTAGTCCGCCACCCTCCGCACTACAAACATTTCGCCGGATGCTCACCATTCCGGCGATTGTTGCGGCGCTCATTTGTAACTTCATCAGTGCCGTCGATCTGACCGTCATTGCCAGCATCATGCCGGGTATGATCGGTGATCTCGGTGTCAACACGGCAGATTTCGATCGCTACATTTGGATCGTCAACGCATATCTCATCGCCTACGTTGTGGCGATACCGATCGTGGGTCGCCTTAGCGATCACGTGGGCAGGCAGTTCGCGTTCATTGGCTGTCTGGTGATATTTGCGATCGGCTCCGTCATCATGGCGCAAGCCGATTCAATGACCGTTGCTGTCATTGGCCGCGTCATTCAGGGCATTGGCGGCGGCGGGTTACTGCCCGTCACTATCGCGCTTGTCGGCGATGTGCTCCCCAGGAATATGCGGCTTGCAGGCATAGGACTTGTAAGCGCCGTGGAGACGCTTGGCTGGGTACTTGGTCCCACATGGGGCGCTGCTATTTCCGAGATCGTTCCCGAGCAACACGATCCGTGGCGCTGGGTCTTTTGGCTGAATGTGCCAGTCGCCATCGTCGCCCTGGCTGCCATCTGGCGCGGATTCCCCCGAACAACCGGTAGTCACCGCCGAGGTCTGAGTAACCTGGATCTTCTCGGAACGCTTTTGCTCGCGGTCGTCCTGGTCGCCAGTAATCTCAGCCTGAGCTCCGGTGGAGACACCGGGGCCGCTGGTAATACTGGTCTTCGTGCCTTCGGCGGCACACCGAATCCAATGGCCGAGTACATTCCGGTACTGCTCACTGTCGCGGTCGTTGGCATTGTTGCCCTTGTCTTCTGGGAGCGCCGCGCCGCACACCCCATATTCCCGCCAGATCTCTTTCGACAGGGGTTCTTCGTTGCCACCATGGTCGCGAACTTCCTCATCGGCGCCGCGTTGATGGTGGGAATGGTAAACATTCCTGTCATCGTTTCATTAGCGAGTGAAGGATCTGCCAGCCGGGATTCCGCCCTGCTGCTCATCCCGCTCACGCTCACAATCGCTGTCTTTGCCCTGTCCAGTGGCACCATTAGCGCCAGGCTGGGTGAGCAATCGATGACTCGCCTCGGCGTCGTCCTTGGGGCGGCCGGATTTGGTCTCGTGTATTTCATGATCGATATGAGCAATCTCTGGCTCATGGC
>CAZYDY010000305.1:0-2680 GCA_964646245.1 uncultured Sphaerobacteraceae bacterium | reverse complement strand
ATCACATATCGGCCGCACATCATTCACCTCCAAATGTCGTCAGTGGTACGGGTTCTTCATCTCACCATCTGGTGTGGATGGTTTATCAACAAAGCGATGTTTAACCTGAATCACCACGATACACAGCACGAAAAAGACCGCGCCTGCTCCCCAGAGTACATCACGGGTTTGCACCGTTATTGCCACCAGCACACCCGCACCAAGCAAGAGGGCACCGCTCACAATGAGTTCGATAACCTGGTTGCGACTGATAAGCCCCGCAAAAAAGAGCAAGGCAAAGGCGATGAGGATTGCCCCCACGCCCAGGCTGTTGCCTGGCTGCGAGCGAATTGCATTGATGACGAAGAGTGATCCCATTGTCCCGAACGCCAGCATGACGATGACCTGTTTAAGGTTGGCGCTCTTTGACGGTGGTGGCGGTGGAGAATTTGGATCGAAATAGGAACTCATGGATTTAATTACTTCTCGCGCTCTATGGTGAGGATTGGCACTGGCGGATTAAGGATCTGCCCCTGCGCCGGTTGTGACTGAATTGTACGCACAACGTCCATCCCCTCGGTAACGCGACCAAACGCCGCGAAACCTTGCCCGTCCGGATTGCGCATGCCACCGAAATCGAGCTCGGGTTGATCGTTAATGCAGATGAAGAAATCGCTGACGGCAGAGTTCGGCGTGCTGCGCGCCATACTCAGCGTGCCATCCAGATGTTTGAGACCTGTTTCCGAGGTGCGCTCTAACGGAATGGGTGCACCCAATTCCTTTGTGCGTTCGCTATTGATGCTGGCCTGAATCACCTGGATAGCGATCTCGTCGTTCGGTACCTGGCCGTTGGTGATCTCGTCCTCGGTCAAATCCAGGTTGGTATTGGAATTGTTTTCGGCGGTGACGGTGCGATGAAAGCGGCCGCGATCATACAGGCCTTCATCCACGTAGTGGAGAAAGTTCGTGGTAGTGATTGGTGCTTCATCATCGAACAGCTCCACCTTGATGGTGCCGTACTCGGTTTCAATGCGAATGGGAACTCCCACGTGTGTATTTCTCCCTGTCATCGAACTATGCCTGGTACAGACTGCCTGACCGCACTAATCATCGTCAGAACTCCGTGATTATGCAATCAGTGTGCCTTCAGGACCCACGTAGAAGAGTGACCCCTTCTCCGATATCAGTGGCAAGTTTAGTGCGTAAGAATTGCTGACAGTGAAAGGTAGCAATTCATGGGCAGCTTAAACGAACAAAACAGATCACTTTGGGTAGGAACAACACCGGTGACCGATTATCCACAGTTGGCCGGTGACCTGCATGTTGATGTCGCAGTAATTGGAGGCGGTATCACCGGTCTTTCGGTAGCATCACAACTCAAACGTGCTGGTGCGACGGTGGCTGTACTTGAGGCAGACAGGGTCGCATCCGGAACGACAGGGTATACCACAGCGAAAGTTACAACCCAGCACAACCTTATCTATCACGACCTGATCAGCCGCGCCGGTAAAGACCTGGCGGGTCAATATGCGGCAGCGAATGACGCAGCCATCGCCGAGATTGCCAGCCAGGTAAAAGAGCTGGACATCGAGTGCGATTTCCGCCGGGGAAATGCGCACGTGTACACCTCCGACCTGGAGAAGCTCAACCGGATTCAGGATGAGGTTGAGGCGGCTCGATCACTGGGTATTCAGGCGAGTTTTCAACGAAATACCGAATTGCCATACCCGGTTGAGGGCTCGGTGCTTTTCAGTCATCAGGCGATGTTCCATCCTCGCAAGTACTGCCTGGGCGTGGCGGCCTCGATTCCCGGTGATGGCAGCCATGTTTTCGAGCGGACACGCGCCATGGATGTGGATTGCGAAGATGGTTGTACCGTCAGCACGAAAACGGGAACTGTTCACGCCGGGCACGTGGTGGTGGCCACGCAAATCCCTTTCCTGGATAACGGAGCCTACTTTGCCCGAACCTCCCCTGCCCGTTCCTATGCCATTGCAGTAAAGCTCAATGGACCTGTGCTGAACGATATGTACCTCAGCCTGGACCATCCTACCCGGTCGCTCCGCCCGCATGTGGAGAACGGTGAATCGTATCTTCTCGTCGGAGGAGAAGGTCACAAGGTTGGGCAGGACCCGGACACCCGAGAGCGATACCAGGCGCTGGAAGACTGGGCACGCGAGAAGTTCGATGTGCAATCAGTGGAGTACCGGTGGTCGGCGCAGGATTATATGGCGGTCGACCATGTGCCGTACATTGGCCCAATTACCTCGAAGAATGAACGGATTCTGATTGCTACCGGATTCAACAAGTGGGGTATGACCACCGGTGTGGTGGCCGGAATGATCCTGACCGATACGATCATGGGTCGGACCTCGCCATGGAGCGAAGTGTTCGATTCCACCCGTAGCGATATCCGTCATTCGGCGAAACAGTTTGTAACGGAAAACGCGAATGTGGCCAAGCGGTTCGTTGGTGATCGTTTGCGGACGTTGAAGACACCCGATGTCTCGGAACTGGGATTGGGTGAAGGCGGCATTGTGGAATCGAATGGCGAGAAGGTGGCTGCCTACCGCGATGAATCCGGCAAGCTGCACTCGGTTTCACCCACCTGTACGCATATGGGCTGCCAGGTTACATGGAACACAGCAGAGCGCACCTGGGATTGCCCTTGCCATGGATCGCGTTTTAACGTCGATGGCGG
>CAZYDY010000304.1:0-2708 GCA_964646245.1 uncultured Sphaerobacteraceae bacterium | reverse complement strand
CGAAAACGAGGAACGGCCCGATTTATCGGGCCGTTCCTCGTCTCTCCTGGTGGTTGTCGTGTTTAGCTTTCGTCCGGCGGTGCGCAGGATCGCTCACTGGCGCTGAACGAGAGTGTGAATTCTCCGGAATCCGGACTCATCGGCATCTCGGATGTGATGCCGCAACTGTTGAAGAAGTAGGAAGCCGATCCATCTGATGTGGTGACGGTGAAGTCAGAACCAACGAACATCTCGGTTGATTGGTCCGCACCAAGCATGTCGTCAAAAACGATCTCACCATCTACTTCAACCATGAGCTGGGTATCGGCCTGCACAGTGATACCAATACCGGTGCGATAAGCAGAAGACTCTTCCTCGGTTGCTTCTGTGCCGGACTGGTTGTCACCACCCGCCTGAACCACAACCTCTTCGGTCGGGGCCTCAGTCGGTGCAGCTGGTGGGGTAGGGCGTGCTTCCTGGGCCGTCTGTGTTGCAGAGAGGGTAGTAGTGGTCGTCGCTGTCGGCTGTGTATCTGGACCATCAACCGGGGAAAGCCAAATGCTGTAGCCCCACGCGAACACGATCGCCGTCAGCACAACACCAAACGCCATAATGGCGAAGTTCGGTGCCCACATGCGTGGCATGTCGGCCGACGAAGCGTTGATCGGGCTGGACTCCCGGGGAGTTCCCGTGAGTTCGCGGTGCATGTCCAGCACCTTGCCCGCATCCAAGCCCAAATAGTCCGCGTATTTGCGAACAATACCCCGGGAATAAATAGGGGGCGGAAGGGCTTCGAATTCTTCGTCTTCAAGCGCAGCCAAATAGTGACGATTAATCCGCGTATCGGCTTCAGCCTCACGCAGCGTTACGTTCTTATGAGCACGCGCCTGACGTAATGTCTCTCCAAAACCGGCCATGGATTCTCCAAAGCTCGCAGCGCATTGCGAGAAGATCAGGTGTCTAATTCAAGGGGCAAACGGGTAGGCAACGATATGGGACAGGAAGTCAATGTTAATTGCAAACGGGCATATTCCTGTAGCAATGGTTCCAGCCAACCACTATTTGCTTCTCGAAGTCTACTCCTTTTTGGGCCAAAGAGGCGATGATAAACCTTATCAATCGCAGGAATTAACGTTCGTACAGGGTAAATGCTAGGACGTAAGTTCCTCCAGGTCCGGCAGCACCGGATGTTCCCTTCGCCGTCGCCGGGCGAGCATTGCGTCCACACGAGGCGTTGGCGGATACTCCGTCTTCATTTCCTCCAGCCAAACCTGATCATCCGCCGGAATCCAGAAGCTCCCGAACGTGTGCTGACAGGCAAGATCCTGTTCATACACAACGCGCTGAACTGGTCCCGCGAATCGATTGGTGCACGATCCCCGGCCGCCAACTTCGCTCGACTGGTAGCTCGTGCAGGTACCGCAGCGACGCGGCACGTTCGGCGAGATTTCGATCTCTTCACGCTCGAATGGCGTGTTCACCTCATGCAACTGCAGCATCGGTCGCCTGCGCTCGGGTACCGGTTGTTCACGGACCGGAGCCTGGCGCTGTTCCACGCGTTGCTCAGGCTGTCGGCGTTCTGCCGGCGCCACATGGCGCTGCATCTGCTGCTCCGGAGCACGGCGTTGCTGCGGCTGCTGTGGTCGTGGGCGAGCGACTTGCCGCTCACTGGTCACATCGTATGGATACGGCTGCTCTGGCCTGCGTGTCGGCTGTTGCCGGGTCGGAGTACCAGTGTCCTGATATGCCGCTCGCGGTCGAGGCGCCGGCTGATCCGTCTCGGGTACCGACACCTTCCGCGTTGCCGGGTGATACCCGCGCAGTGGACTCTTGCGAATTCGTTCTATCGGTGTGGCATCTTCAGCCGGCGCTTCCGTCAACTTGGGGCGCTCGATCATCATCTGTCCGCGCGGAGCCTGAACCTGCTGCGCTTCCTCATCGATGATCGGCGCAACCATCTGTCGCTGCGCACGCTCGTTGCGGAGGCGATCTTCAGAAAGCAGCTCTCGCGCCTGGGATACCGGGCGCGGCTGGTACGACGAGGTCGCCACCGGAGCAGCACTTGCGGCTACTTTGATCGATGACGAATTGGGTTTCTCTTCAGCCTTGCTCATAGGGAGCTCGAAGCCGGGGTTCAACGTCGGAACCGAGTTCCATTGCTCACGATGATCCGGGTTGTTCGAAGTCACCCGCATTTCGGAGGGCACGGTCATATGCATCGCCTCACTCTTTTTTGGGTTGTTCGGCTCCCGGAGTAGCTTCCTTAACCGAGGAGAACGATGCCTGTCCGGTGACACACCTTCATCAACCATTTCATCATCTGGTGTGGTGGCATCGGCTGCAGAAGACTTTTCGTCTTCAACAAAATCATCGGCAGGGAAGAACGGCTTGCGATCCGCTGCCGGTTGTACCGGTGCTTCACGCTGCTCTTCTCGTACCGGCTTTGGCTCATTCGTGTTCTGTGTGCCCTCAGCGTCATCAGCAAACGGAATCAGTTCACGCTGGCGAGCCTGTTTTTCCATATGGCGTTTGCGAGCACCGGCAAGGGCGTCCTGGCTGCTCTTTCGCAAGAGATCAAGGCGCTCATCTTGAACCGGATCATTCCAGCTAGCCATTCCTGAAGCCGTAGCCCCGGAATCGACGACATCATCTTCAAATGACGAACGAGAAGTCTTGCTGCCGGCGATGGAAACAGAGGTTACTTCGTCGTCAAACTGCAGCTGCGCGGC
>CAZYDY010000303.1:0-2722 GCA_964646245.1 uncultured Sphaerobacteraceae bacterium | reverse complement strand
CAGGTCATCGATGGAAGTGTCCAAAATCAACTACGTCGCATGCGTGCGACGATGAGCGCCGTTCAATAGGAACGGCATTGAGACCCGCAAGAGTAATGGTGCGGGCATGAGCCTCAGGGCATGCAGTTAGCATTGAAGCAGCCGAGGCAGAACGGAGCGATCATGGCGGTACGCGCTACCGAAATCAGTGATCTGCTCAAGCAGCAGATCCAGGGATTCTCTGATACGGCCACCGTATCTAATGTTGGTCAGGTTATTTCCGTGGGTGACGGTGTTGCCACCGTCCACGGTATGAGCCAGGCCATGCAGGCTGAACTCGTAGAGTTCACCAAAGATGGCATCTACGGTCTCGTCCTCAATCTCGACGAGGATTCCGTATCTGTCATCGTTATGGGTGACTACACCGGTATTGAAGAAGGTGATGAGGTCCGCACAACGGGCGCCATCGCTTCTGTTCCGGTAGGCGATGCCCTGCTCGGCCGCGTGGTTAACGCCCTCGGCCAGCCGATTGACGGCAAGGGCCCAATCGTTACCGAAAACACCCGCCCAATCGAGCGCATTGCTCCGGGCGTAATTAGCCGTAAGGACGTGGATACCCCACTCCAGACCGGTACCAAGGCAATCGACGCCATGACCGCCATCGGTCGTGGCCAGCGACAGCTGATCCTCGGTGACCGCCAGACCGGTAAGTCCACCGTGGCAGTCGACGCCATCATCAACCAGCGCGATAGCGGTGTGCGGTGCATCTACGTCGCCATTGGTCTGCGCCGTGCGCAGGTCGCCCAGATCGTTCAGGTTCTGGAAGATAACGGCGCCATGGATAACACCATTGTGGTCGTGGCCTCGGCCTCCGACCCGGCTCCGATGCAGTACATCGCGCCATTCGCCGGTACCGCCATGGGCGAAGAGTTCATGGAAAACGGCGGACACGCACTGGTTGTGTACGACGACCTCACCAAGCACGCCCAGGCCTATCGCCAGGTGTCGCTGTTGGTTCGCCGCCCACCAGGCCGCGAAGCCTACCCGGGTGACGTCTTCTACCTCCACAGCCGTCTGCTCGAGCGCGCAGCGCAGTTGAGCGACGAGCTTGGTGGTGGTTCGCTCACCTCCCTGCCACTCATTGAGACCCAGGCAGGCGACATCTCGGCATACATTCCGACCAACGTGATTTCCATTACGGACGGTCAGATCTTCCTGGAATCCGACCTCTTCTATGCCGGTGTTCGCCCGGCCATCAACACCGGTCTCTCTGTGAGCCGTGTGGGTGGTGCTGCCCAGGTGAAGGGTATGAGGAAGGTTGCCGGTTCACTGCGACTCGATATGGCTAACTACCGCTCACTCGCGGCATTCGCCCAGTTCGGTACCAGTGACCTCGATGCCAGCACCCGTGCCCAGATCGAGCGCGGTCAGATCATGACCGAGTTGCTCAAGCAGCCGCAGTACAGCCCGCTCAAGGTGAGCGAGCAGATTGCCGTGCTGTGGGCCGGTTCAGAAGGCCACATCGATAAAGTGCCAGTGGACCGCGTACGAGAGTGGGAAACGAAGTTCCTCGAAACCCTCAACACCAGCCACACTGAACTGATGGCAGACCTGCAGGACAAGAAGGAACTTACCGACGAGATCGTGGAAGGCCTCACAAAGGCCGTCAAGGACTTCAACGCCACCAACTCGTTCACTGCTGATGAAGCAGCTGTATAGAGGAGGATGAGGCCAGATGCCAAGCCCACGAGAAATACGCCGCCGCATACGTAGTGTCCGCAATATGTCGCAGATTACGCGCGCCATGGAAATGGTTGCCGCCAGTAAGATGCGACGTGCCCAGGACCGCGTAGCTGCTGGTCGGCCATATTCCGAACGGCTGCGCGAGGTGCTGGCTGATCTATCCTCGCAGGTTAGTCCGGAAGATATGCAGAAGTTCCCGCTGTTGAACCAGCGAGAAATCAACAAGTCTGCGCTCATAGTCATGACTCCGGATCGTGGTCTGAGCGGCCCGCTGAACAGTAACCTGTTCCGCCGCACCGCTCAGTACCTGCGTAACGAATCCCCGGATTCTGATCCGAAGATGATTGCTGTGGGCAAAAAGGGCCGTGATTTCCTGACCAAAACCGGTCAGAACGTCATTGCCGAGTTCATTCAGCTGGGCGACAGGCCCACGCTGGACGATGTGCGCCCTATTGTTGACGTAGCTGTGTCGGAGTTCCTGACGGGCGAAGTGGATGCGGTGTACATGCTGTATCCGAAGTTCATCAATACACTCTTGCAAACGCCAACCGTGGTTCAGCTGCTGCCAATTGAGCAGCCAGATGAATCCGAAGGTACTGCACACAATACCGAGTACATCTTCGAGCCGGATAGCGATACCGTGTTGCAGGAAATCCTGCCACGATATCTGGAGACACTCGTCTACCAGTCCGTGCTTGAAACTGTGGCCAGCTTCTACAGCAGCCAAATGGTTGCAATGCGCAACGCCACAGATAACGCCAAGGAACTCGTGGACGATTTGAACCTGAGCTACAACAAGGCTCGCCAGGCGCAAATCACCAACGAAGTGGCCGAGATTTCGGCTGGCGCCAACGCATTCCGCGCCGATTAGCGGAACCGGTTGGCCCCCGGTAACGGGCCGCGGAGTTTACGATTGAACGGGTTTGCAGGGTTCTGACAACCGTTCCAGGTGAGGAAAGCAACATGGCAGCATCTACTGTTGCTCCAGAAAAGAGCAAAA
>CAZYDY010000302.1:0-2740 GCA_964646245.1 uncultured Sphaerobacteraceae bacterium | reverse complement strand
GTGGAGTGTGACATTGCACGGTAGCAGCATGCCGACTGCTGGTTGAATGGTGAGCACCTTGTGGGCGAAGCCAGGGTGGCATGCGCCGAGGATGACGTATGGATCGAAATCGACGTCGATCTTTTGCTTCAGGGTGCTCTTTACATCGATCTCGGTGAGCACACCAAAGCCCTCCTCCTTCAATGCTGATTCGACGATCGGCCGCGCGTCCTCAAGCGACATATCCAGTGTGACGATGAATCCGTAGGTCGGGGTGCTGGTCATGATGTGGTCCCTTCGTGTGCGTCGTCCATCCAGCATAGTACATATAGCAAACGATCAGATATAAGATGTGCATGACTGGAGTGTGTTACATGCATATTGATTCCGCTGCAATTCCTTGTTCGGTCTGTGGGTCACCAATGATCCGCGTCACGAGCCATGATCAATGTCCGCAGTGTGGATTTATTCTTCCCTGCTGTGATGGTGATGCGGTATTATGCGCCGGTGAAATGTTTGAGCAGCGCGATAATGTAGTGGGAAAATCCCAGGGACCATTCATGACTCCAACGATCGACAGCATCTGGCAGGAAATTGAAGCGGCGCACCAGCGCGAGGAGTTTGGTGGAGCCGTGGCGCTTGTTCAGCATCGTGGGGAAATCGTGTTACACGATTCCATAGGCTGGGCGGTGAAGGTTCCGGAATCAGAGCGCGTACCGATGACGCTCGATACGATCTTCGATCTCGCGTCCATCACCAAGGTGGTCGCGACGACGCCAGCAGTGTTGCAACTGATCGCGCAGAACAAGCTCGGACTCGATGAGCCGCTGGCTACCTACATTCCCGAGTTTGGAAGTGATGGCCAGAAGCGCGATGTTACCATTCGCAATCTCCTGAGCCACAGCAGCGGTTTCGCCAGCTGGCGTGGACCCTACACCACCGGTATCGGGATCGATCATTACATCGCTGATTTCGCTGCAACCCAACCGGAGGCGGAGCCGAACTCGCGTGTTGCATACAGCTGCCTCGGGTTCATCACGCTTGGCGAAATCGTGCGTCGCCTGAGTGGACTGCCCATCAATGAATATGCCGCGCAGCACGTCTTCCAGCCCCTGGGTATGAAGGACACCACCTACCTGCCATCTGCGGAGCTGCGTGACCGTATTGCCGCGACAGAGTTTGGTAATGACCATGAGCACCCGATGGCGGAGACCAATCCGGTTGAAGGCTGGCGCGATTACCTGGTTCGCGGTGAAGTTCACGATGGAAATGCCTGGTATGGCCTCCATGGCATTAGTGGTAACGCCGGTGCATTCGGTACGGCTGGTGATCTGCTGCGATACGCCAATATGTGGCTGAACGGCGGAGAGCTTGATGGTGTGCGAATCCTGCCAGAGGACATTGTGCAGGAAGCTACACGCGAGCAGACCGGCCTGGATGACCCGAACGAACGTCGGGGGCTTGGATGGCAGATGGTGGCACATCCGGAGACTGTGGAAACGATGTCGTCCAGCCGTGGGCTCAGTCCAAACGCATATGGTCATACGGGTTTTACCGGTACCAGCCTATGGATTGATCCGGATCGAGAGTTGATCAGCATTATCCTCACCAACCGTGTACATCCGAAGGTGAACATGGCGTGGGGCAAAAGCCGCGCGAAGATCAGTGCGATGCTGGCGGATCTGTTCCCGGCGGGATAGTCGTCTTACACGCCAGGAAGTGCATGGCGCGGGTATGATCATGTGAGAATTGATCGCCTAGTACAGGAGTTCTCACGCATGCCAAAGCCACTCACCATCGGAATGATCTCCGGCACCTCCCTGGATGGAATCGACGTTGCCGTGTGCCATATCAACGGACACGCCCGGGAGGCGGAGATCGAGGTCGTCGCTTTCGATATGGTCCCCTACTCGCCAGACGTGCGACAGGAACTGCTCAATCTGTATGAAGATGCCGAGAACGCTGTCGCGCGCATTTGTAGCATGAATGTGGTGATTGGCGATGCCTTTGCCAAAGCCGCGCAGCAGGTGCTGGAGGCGAACGGGCTCAGTGCTGATGATGTTGCATTGGTGGGTAGCCACGGTCAAACCGTCTGGCACCAGCCTGAGGCCGAAAGCGACCTGCTGGTGCCCTCCACGCTGCAGATTGGCGATGCCAGCCGGATAGCAGCAGCGCTGAATACCGCGGTTGTGAGCGATTTCCGCGTTGCCGATATGGCTGTTGGTGGGCAGGGAGCTCCTCTCGCTTCCTATCTGGACTGGGCTTCGTTTGGCGATAGCGAACTGAACCGCTGTGTGCAAAATATCGGCGGTATCGGCAATGTCACCTGGGTTCCGGCAGATGCGTCGGTGAATGATGTGATTGCATTCGATACCGGACCCGGCAATATGCTGATCGATGCGCTTGTCACTCGCCTGACAAATGGCGCACAAACGTTTGATGCCGATGGTGCGATCGGAATGAACGGCACCGTGAATTACGATCTGCTCAATGAGTTGATGTCAGATCCGTACCTTGATGAGGCTCCACCCAAGACTACTGGTCGCGAGTACTACGGTAGCGAGATGGTTGAGGCGATTGTGGAACAGCATCCGCTGGATGCGAACCTGATCGCGACTGTCACTGCCTACACTGCCCACTCGATTGCGGATGCGTATCGTCGCTGGTTACCAGAGCTGCCGGACGAGGTGTATGTGAATGGTGGTGGGGCGCGCAATCCACTGTTGATGCGCATGATCGCGGATGCCCTGGACGGCATTCC
>CAZYDY010000301.1:0-2753 GCA_964646245.1 uncultured Sphaerobacteraceae bacterium | reverse complement strand
TGCCACATCTCCTCGGCCACATACGGAGTACTCGGAGCCATCAGCAACACAAGCGTCTCCACAGCCTCCCGCCATACCGGCGACGCAACGATTGATGTTTCCTTCAGCTTCATGAGTTCGTTCACGAACTCAATTTTTGCAGCTACCATCGTATTGAAGCTGAACGAATCAATATGGTCCGTCACACGCTTGATGGTTCGATGCTGCAATGAAATCAACGCATCTTCATCCGCCTTGTCGACGTGTTCGCCAGGTGGGGTCGTCCCCAGTTCGCTCACCACCTGATAGGCGCGCTTGATGAAACGCTCCATCCCGGTGATACCACGGTCATTCCACGGCCCACCCTGCTCCCAGGGTCCCAGGAACATCAGGTGCAACCGAAGTGCGTCAGCTCCATGGGCATCCACCAGCTCGGTCGGACCAATCTGCGCTCCCCTGCTCTTGGACATCTTTCGACCGTCCTCGCTCAGGATCATGCCCTGGTTTCGCAGGCGGCTGAATGGCTCGCTTACATCTGTCTGGCCGAGATCACGCAACACTCGTGTGATAAACCGCGCATAAAGCAGGTGGAGAATCGCGTGCTCAATACCACCGGTATAGAGGTCGACCGGATTCCACTCCGCGGCCTTTTCCCGATCGAAAGGACCATCAGCGAAATCCGGGCTGGCATATCGGAACCAGTACCAGGACGAATCCATAAAGGTGTCCATGGTGTCAGTTTCGCGGCGCGCGGCCTTGCCACAGCTCGGGCACGAAGTGTTAACAAACTCTTCGTGTGTCACCAGCGGACTCTGGCCAGTCGGCTTAAACTCCGCATCCAGCGGCAGTTTCACCGGGAGCTGATCCTCAGGCACAGGTACAGTGCCGCAATCATCGCAATAAACGATCGGGATCGGCGTGCCCCAATAACGCTGACGACTGATCAACCAGTCGCGAAGACGCCAATTGATTTCGGCAGTTCCACGCCCCTGCTCATCCAGCCATTCAATCATCTTCGGCAGGGCTTCGCTCTGCTTCATGCCATTGAATTGTCCGGAGTTAATGATGATCCCGTCGCCGACGTAGGGCTCCGTCATTGTGGCGCCATCAGGCGGCTCCTCACCTTCCGGCTGTACCGTGGGAATCACCGGCAGATCGAAATGACGTGCGAATTCAAAGTCACGTTGATCGCCGGATGGCACCGCCATAATGGCTCCGGTTCCGTACGACATCAGCACATAGTCCGCGATCCAAACCGGAATACGCTCGTCGTTCACCGGATTGATTGCATAGCCACCGGTGAATACACCAGATTTCTGCTTCTCTTCATCGGTGCTCTGGCGCTCGATCTCGGATTTGGTCCGCGCTTCTTTCACATACGCAGTAACAGCATCTCGCTGCTCTGGCGTCGTCAGCTCATCTACATATGGATGTTCTGGCGCCAGCACCATGAACGTCGCTCCGAAAACGGTATCGGGTCGCGTCGTGAACACTTCCAGCGACTTGCCGATTTCCAGTTCGAACTTCAGCCTGGCACCTTCGGATCGACCGATCCAGTTACGCTGCATTGCCTTAACGCGGTCTGGCCAATCCACGGTATCCAAACCGTCCAGCAACTGCTGGGCATATTCGGTAATCCGGTAGTACCACTGGTCCAGGTCACGCTTGTAAACCTCGCTGCCACAACGTTCACAGATGTTGCCTTCAATCACCTGCTCGTTCGCCAGCACGGTCTGGTCCTTGGGGCACCACCAAACAGCGCCGCCAGATCGATAGGCCAAACCTTTTTCGTACATCTGCAGGAACAACCACTGGTTCCAGTGGTAGTACTCCGGGTCGCACGTAACGACTTTGCGGTCCCAATCGATCATCGCACCCATCAGGTCGAACTCATGGATCATCGTGTCGATGTTTTCGTAGGTCCACTTCGCCGGGTGGATATTGTGCTTAATGGCGGCATTCTCAGCCGGCAGCCCGAACGCATCGAAACCCATCGGGTACATCACGTTAAAGCCACGCATACGCTTGGAACGCGCAAATACGTCCGGAGCAGAGAATGCGTACCAGTGACCCACATGCAACACACCCGATGGATATGGGTACATGGTGAGGCTCATCCAGTTCGGCTTGTCGGATTCATCCTCCACCTTGTAGATGGCGGCGTCCTTCCAGGCCTTTCGCCACTTCGGCTCAATAATTGCTGGATCATACCCGGTGGTTCGTTCGACAGTTTCGGACACAGTAAACTCCTTAAATGCAAAAACGCCTCGCCCTGAATCAGGGACGAAGGCGTTTGGAACGCTTCCGCGGTACCACCCCGCTTGATCAACGAATCGTGGTGTGCGCCTGTTGGTGGAGCCGAGGGGACTCGAACCCCTGACCCCCACACTGCCAGTGTGGTGCTCTCCCAGCTGAGCTACGGCCCCAAGCTGCGCTTACTCACGCGTGATCCGCTCATTGCCCGTTATCGGAGGGAACCCGTTGAGGACTACATCTCTTCACCCTCTCGGCTCGCGGACGAGTTCTGCCCTGTTCATTGCCTTGCACCATCCGGCAATTCTCTACGTTTCGGACATACTACTTCCGGTCTGCGCCGGCTCCATGCAGGCATTCCCGCCCGGAGCAAAAGCAGTATAGGCGGATATCAGTGCAGACGTCAATGTGAATTCGCTCACACTTGGTAAATTGATTCGTATTGAAGCGTTCGATCTCACGAAAGGCAAAGATATGGCCGATGCAACCGACCTGAATCAGCAGATATCCGAGATTATCAC
>CAZYDY010000300.1:0-2770 GCA_964646245.1 uncultured Sphaerobacteraceae bacterium | reverse complement strand
ACGGCCATTTTCTTCAGCGGTATCGGCACGATTCTCTTCTTCATCATCACCGGCGGCAAGATCCCGAGTTACCTTGGATCCAGCTTCGCGTTCATCGCTCCGGTGGGTGTTATCACCGGCGCGTCGATCGGTGCATTCGATCCAGGAAATATCCCGTATGCACTCGGCGGAATCATTATCTGTGGCCTCATCTACACGCTGATTGGCCTGGTTGTAGCCTATTTCGGCTCCGACTGGATTGATGCGCTCATGCCACCGATCGTTACCGGTGCCGTTGTTGCCATTATCGGTCTCAACCTTGCCCACTCAGGTGCAAAAGGTCTCGCCGAAGCGAATATGCCGCTGGCCATTATCACCATTCTGGCGATTGTACTGGTGGCGATTCTTGGCAAGGGCCTGCTTGGTCGACTCTCCATCCTCATCGGCACAACCATCGGCTATCTTTTTGCGCTCATTCTCGGTGGCACGCACACAATACCTGATGGCATGGGAGGAACCATTGCCCCCGGGCGCGACATCCTTGGTATTCGTATCCAGGGCGTGAACCTCGACGGAGTAGGCGACGCCAGTCTCATAGGACTGCCAAACTTCACGGCGCCCAAATTCGATGGCAGCGCTATTGGCCTGCTGATTCCCGTAGCGATCATTCTCGTGGCGGAGAACACCGGGCACATCAAGGCGATCTCGGAAATGACCCGCCGCAATATGATGCCGTACCTTGGCCGTGGCTTCATCGGAGACGGCGTGGCCACCATGGTGTCCGGTGCCGGAGGTGGTACCGGAGTAACGACGTACGCCGAGAACATCGGCGTCATGGGCGTAACCCGGGTATTCTCCACAGCTCTCTTTGTCGTGGCTGCCGGAGTTGCGATTGTCCTCGGATTCTCCCCGATCTTCGGCGCGCTGGTGCTCTCAATCCCGGCCGGAGTCCTCGGCGGTGTTTCGGTGGTCTTGTTCGGTCTTATCGCCTCAGCCGGTATCCGTATCTGGGTTGATAACAAGGTAGATTTCTCCAAAAGCAGTAATCTCTTCCTCGCATCCATCGTCCTCATCGTAGGTACGGCCGACCTCACGTGGGTCATTGGCGATTTCCATATGAACGGAATCGTTCTCGGCACCTTTGGCGCCATTCTGCTCAACCAGATGTTTGTTCGCCTTCAGGGCCCAGAGGATGACGATCCTGCAGCCACTCCGGCAAGTGCCGGTGATCCGGATATCGGCGGAGGCGATGTGTCGCCTGCGCCTCGTGGCAGACGTCAACGGCCACGTGATGATCGCCGTCAGCAGTCGCCAGACGATGGGCGACAACAATCTCAGCGAGAACGTCCGCAGCGACGTCGGCCCCAGCCTCCGATCGATCAGTTCGATGAAGTCAATGAGTTCGGAGAGTTCCCGGAAGAGCAGACTCCAGAACGACGGCAGCAGCGACCGCGTCCGCCCCAGCGCCCGGGTGCACAGGAACCCGGTCTCCGACGTGGTCAGCCTCAGTCCGGACGAGGCGAGGTGCCACAACGACCGCAGCGTCCTGCTCGACAGCAAGGGCCACTAGACGATGACGGCATGCCGCCTCCACCACAGATGCCGCAGCCACCAACCATTCGGCGAGGATCCGCGCCCGAACCGGAGCCCGATGTGGACGAATGGGATGACGATTTCGGATTCGTTCGCGATAATCCACGTCGTCCGGATAACAACTAGCACACAAAAGCGCCGGCCATTATGGCCGGCGTTTTACGTCCTGATGGCTACAGCAAGATGCGCGATCGGAAGTCGGGTTTCCCCGTCACACCGGGAAGCTCCACGCTGAAAAGTGAGCCGGCCAGCGGTCCATCATCTCCATCGCGATCGGCACCGCCTGCCGTCGTGACATACGCTGTACCGAAGTCTGATCCCCCGAAGTTAACGGAGCTGACCTTCTTCACCGGGAAGTTCACCTTGTCGATCAGTTCACCGTTTGCGGAGTAGTGGAGGAGGCAGCTGCCATCCCAAACTGCAACCCAGAGGTCACCATTGGCATCAACCGTCATGCCATCTGGCACCGCCGATTCATCGTCCAGACGAATCAGCACCTCGCGGTTGGAGAGCGATCCATCGTCCGAGTTGTAATCGGCGCGATAAATGAGCCGGTTGTTCGAATCCGAGAGATAGAATGTCGTCTCGTCCGGACTGAATCCGATTCCATTTCCGAGGCTGACATCATCCCAAACCAGGTGGAGAAGTCCGTCCGGATCGAGACGGTAAAGGCGAGCGTCTCCGAGCTTTAGCGGCATGGTGCCGCAGAATACTTCACCCCGCGGTCCCGCTGCTACATCGTTGAATCGACTTCCCACGACCTCAGGGATTGATTCCAGGATCGTTCGGGTCTCGCCGTCTTTGAGGATGAGGATTTGCCCATCGGCGGCGAAGAGCACCAGCGATCCATCTTCCTGCAACGTATGGCCACCAATGGACGTATCGTGCTGATACTCAACCACATTCGTGCCGGTCGCCGGTGTGTACCGGTACAACGTGCCGGGTGGAATGTCGTTCCAGGTAAGCGTGTTGGTCCGATCATCCCAGAGCGGACCTTCACCGGTCTCGCACGGCAGATCCACAACCACTACTGGTTCGGCGGAAAGTACGGGGGTATCTCGGTAATTCTTCATGAGGAAAAAGTCTCCTGGCAACGGCTGATGCAAACAGAATGGCTTTGTATGCAACTGTACACCAGCTATACGCGATGAAAACGCCGAACGCCCCAGGCATTGCCCGGGGCGTTCGCAATCCTGGT
>CAZYDY010000299.1:0-2770 GCA_964646245.1 uncultured Sphaerobacteraceae bacterium | reverse complement strand
ACGTTCCTGGCGATGTGACCGGTGACTGCCGCGGTACTGCTTTGGGCGTCCATTACTGTTGGAGGCTCACCGATGATTCCGATCTTCATACTTCCACCGGTGGGAATCTCCTCATCCTGGGCAGATGCCATGGAGAGGCGTGTGAAGGGAATACCTGTAGCCAGGGCGACGCCACCGAGGCCCTTGAGCGCTGTTCGACGGCTGACCGTCTTTGGAAGCAGGAACGATTTTCCGTGGTTTTTCATGGACAAATCCTTACCTAAACATGTTGGGTACGCCGGCCCGATTGCCAGTATTCCCCACCTGTTGATTCGCACCACTGCGACATGTGTTGACTCCGGTCATGCTACCCGCACCCGAAATTCCTGGCAAGGGCCAATGCGCCCTTTTTGTGCGTATTGCGCAGCTTATTTGATACCCACATTCCAGAAGTACCAATCTGGCATGTTGACGTATCCCACCACGTCGGAGCTGATAGCACGAAGTACGAAGTTATCGCCAACCTTCACAGCAGGCATTTCGGTCCAGAAGGTCTCTGTGTACTGATCCACAGCGGCCGCAATAGCGTCATCGTCGCTGGCCTCGATCAGTGCATTCATAGCGCTATCTTTTGCTTCGCTATCCCAGAAACCTGGCCAGCTGGCATCGTTATACGGCTGTGTTGCAGGGTGGTTGTACTGACTGAATCCGGTAAGGAAGATCTCCTGGGCGTCAGGATCGGCCCGATTCTGCACCAATGTGGCCCAGTCGCTCAGGATTAGCTCAACAGACATCCCGATCTCTTCGAGCTGCTGGCGCACATAATCGGCAATGCGGAAGTTGTAGGCGTATTCGTGCGTGGTGATCCAACGAATGGTTTCGCCAGCGTAGCCGGCTTCTTCGAGTAACGCCTTTGCACGCTCCGGATCAGGCTGATCGAAATCGTCAGCGCCTGCAGTGCTGTACCAGGCTGTTTCCTCACCGCTAATGCTCGGATCAGCCCGGATCAGCTCATCCCGACCAAAGCCGGCCTTCAGCGCTTCACTCTGGCTAAAGGCAAGTTGAACGGCCTTTCGCGCTTTCTGATCCGTGAACAGACCTTTCTGCTTATTGAACACCGGGGCGTACCAGTAATAGGGCTTCACCACGATCGCCTCAACGGCTGGGTCCATTTCCAATGAATCGAGGAAATCTGGCGGGAGCGGATCACCGAAGTGGTACTCGCCACTGATGACGCCGTTGGCCCGAACCGACTCATCCGGCACCGGAATGAAATCGATCTGATCGACATACGCGACCCTTCGTCCAGCGAGGCCGTCGGGCTCTTCGTCGCGAGGTGTGTAGTCATCGAACCGCACCATGCGCAGATACTGATCAACCTGGTGCTCTTCGAATTGGAAAGGGCCAGTTCCGATGAACTCTGTGAGGGGCTCTTCTCCGGCCGCTTCCGCTATCGAAGCCGGCATGATGAAAGCTTCAGCGCGTGCGAGGTAACTCAGCAGCACACCAGACGGAACATCAAACACCATTTCGATGGTCATGTCATCCGTCGCACTCAGTGAGTTCATGCGGCCAAACATCTGCTTTCCACGGCCGCTGACAGCACCCCATCGATTCAGAGATGCGAGCACATCGTTCGCCGTGAGGGGATCGCCGTTATGGAAGGTGACTCCCGAACGAATCTTGAATGTATAGGTAAGGGAATCATCACTGAGCGAATAATCTTCGACCAGCATAGGCTGTGGATTGAACGCCGAATCGAAAGCAAAAAGGCTTTCGAACAACTGTGAACTCAGGTTGTTGGTAACCGTAGCCGTGCTGTACATGGAATCCAGCACTGCCGGCGGCTCACCCACGATGGCAACCTTCAGGACCCCGCCAGTAGGGATCTCCTCATCCTGGGCGGAGGCCATTGTCAATCGGCTGAAGGGAACACCGGCAGCCAGGGAGGCGGCACCTACCCCTTTCAGCGCTGCTCGACGGCTGAATGAACGAGGGACAAGGATCGAGGGTCGTCGGGAATCCATGCGTGTGTTCCTTTCGTATCTTTGCCAGACCACCCGAACGATCGGGTGTGCCTTGCTTGGGTTTGCGCCTCGATGCGCAGGTGGATGTTTTTACACTAGCGTGCCAATCCGGATTACGCAACATAAATATGACTCTCTTCACCTCGTAAACGACCTGTTTGTACGAAAACGAAGGGAAGCCCGCCTTTTGGGCGAGCTTCCGGACTGGTTCTATTCGTAGGGAGAGAGGAGCTAGCCTTCGAAGCTGATCTTCACGTCGCTCGGGACGTTGCCGCGCATGACGTTTGCGATTGGGCATGTTTCCTCGGCCACGGTGGCGACTTCGGTGAACTGCTCGGCCGTGAGGCCAGGGACCTTGCCGCTGATCTCGACGTTGGCGCTCTTCACTTCGAGTCCGCCGCCGTCCTTCGGCCCGACGACCACGGCGCTGGTGACAGTGAGGCTTTCAGCCGGGGTGTTCTGCTTGGCCAGTGTGGCTGCCAGGTTCATTGCCAGGCAGCTGCTGTGTGCGGATGCGAGGTACTCCTCCGGACTGGTGAGGCCCTCGGCGGCATTGATGCGGTTGCTGAGTGTGACCTTCTGCTCGCCGAGCGCACCGGTGTCGCCGGTTACCTGGCCGCTGCCGGTCTGTACATCGCCGGTCCATACTGTTGTGCTTGTTCGTGTCTGTGCCATGATTACTTGCCTTTCCTACGATTCAGGGAATCGCTTATGCAAAAGTGCTGTATTCAGTCTACCTGCAAACCCTATGCCATCGGCGGTTC
>CAZYDY010000298.1:0-2777 GCA_964646245.1 uncultured Sphaerobacteraceae bacterium | reverse complement strand
TCGCCGAAGCCATTACGGCAATCGATGATCGAATCCAGGGAAACGCAGTTCAGGCCGGTGCCATGTTCCGGGCACCAGATCAGCGATCGCTCGGTGATCCACACGTCAGAGGAATCCAGCTGGGCACCGAAGGGGCCTGCAGCGCTGGCAATGGCTCGCCCGGAGAAGAGCATATCGTCATCCACCAGGTCGGAAATCTCGTCCCATGCACAATGGATGGATGGCACAAAGTGGGCAGTCTCTTCATCTATACCCTGCACACCCATGTCCACCAGATGCGCATAGAGCCACTCTGCCCGCAGAACTCCAGCACGGTTCCGGGCAGTGCCACGGAACGTAAGCAGGAATGATCCGTGCATATCGCCGTCCTGGTACCAGATCACCAGGCTCGGGGGCTGCAAGCCACCAAAGCTCTGAATGGACACACCGACAATCCGATCCATCGGCAATGTGAAGCCGGCGTTGCTGCCTTCGCCAATGATCAGCCACGAGTCAGTGAGATGGAGTGTGGTGTTTACGAGTTGATGCTGCCACCGCAGGCTGCCGGGGAATCCACCAGATACATCAACCTGCGCCCGCGTAATCTCTTCACCGCGTTGGGCTGCCCATGCACGGGGAATGAACGATCGCTGGCGAGCAGCGCGCACAGGCAACACGGCCGCGACGGAAGCGATCATGCGATCAATACCGCGCAGCAGGTGTTCTGATGTTGCCCCAAGTGAAATCGCCATCAGTGGTCCTGGTGAGTAACGACGTAATGTTATGGAATTTGCCATATCTTTACGTGAACGTCCACAAGTAGCGAACGTACGCTCCGTGCAAACGCCACTCATGGGACAACCCCATTTGCGGCACAAATGTGCACCTCAATGGGGCTGGTCCCCACCCCCAAAGTACGCGAGCGCACAATGGTGAAACTGACGTTTCGGTTTTTGGGGGATCGAAACATCAGGTTGGCAGGCGATCGACAGAAGCGTGTGTTGTTCTTTTGTAATGCTACTGTAGGGAAATATACGACATTAGTACCAATCGGCACCGCAATTCAGGTCAATTTGGATACAATCTGCAAAATTGAGGCAAAATTCACGAGAAATGGCTATCCTAGTTGAGAATCATTCTTGACAACGAATGATTCGCATCAGAGAATAGAGGGGTGCATATTCCACGTGCCGGCCTCGTGGCGAGACGTGCCCCGAGGCCGCTGCGTGTATTGGAGGATCTTTCAAATATGGCGAATCAGCCGAAACCTACACTCACAACCCGTCAGGGACATCCCGTTCACAACAATCAGGATCTGCGTACCGTCGGGAATCGTGGTCCTGCCACGATGGAAAACTACCATTTCCTGGAGAAGATGAGTCACTTTGACCGCGAGCGCGTGCCAGAGCGTGTGGTTCACGCCCGCGGTATGGTTGCGCACGGTGAGTTCGAAGCGTATGGAACCATCGGCGATGAGCCAGCCAGCACGTACACCCGTGCCAAACTCTTCCAGGAGAAGGGCAAGAAGACCCCGGTAAGTGTGCGCTTCAGCACCGTAGCCGGTGGCCGTGATAGCTCCGAGCTGCTGCGTGACCCGCGTGGTTTCGCTGTGAAGCTCCGCACCGAGGATGGTAACTGGGACATCGTGGGCAACAACCTGCCAGTGTTCTTCATCCGCGATGCCATGAAGTTCCCCGATTTCATTCACAGCCAGAAGCCGGATCCGGTGAGCAACGTTCGCCAGGTTCCAAATCGCGTGTTCGATTTCTGGGCCGCCAGCCCGGAAGCCATGCATATGCTCATGTGGCTCATGAGCACCCGCGGCATTCCCAAGAACTACCGACAGCATGACGGCTTTGGTGTGAACACCTACCGCCTGGTAAATGCTGCCGGCGAGGGCGTGCTGATCAAGATTCACTGGAAGAGCCAGCAGGGTATTGAGGGCTACACCCAGGAAGAAGCCAACAAGCTGCAGGCTGAAATCCTTGATCCGCACACACAGGATCTCTTCAAGAGCATCGAGGAAGGCAACTATCCGAAGTGGGAGCTCAACTTCCAGATCATGAGCGATGAGGAGCATCCGGAGCTCGATTTCGATCCGCTCGATAACACCAAAACCTGGCCGGAAGATCAGTTCCCGCTGCTCCCGGTGGGCATGATGACCCTCAACCGGAACATTGAGAACTTCCACAACGAGGCCGAGCAGATCGCCTTCGGTACCGGTGTGCTGGTAGATGGCATTGATTTCTCTGACGACAAGATGCTCGTTGGCCGCACCTTCAGCTACAGCGACACCCAGCGCTACCGCATTGGTGCCAACTACCTGCAGCTGCCGGTGAACGCGGCGGTGGTGCCCACCCGCACCAACCAGGATGGCGGCATGATGAGCTACGGCGTTGATGAGCGCGGCGATGACCCAAGCGTCACGTACGAGCCCAGTGTTCGCGCCGGACTTGGCGAAGCCGATGCAAGCTACAAGTCGTACGAGCCAGTGATTGAAACCACGAAGATCGTGCGCGCACCAATTGACCGCATCAACAACTACGGCCAGGCCCGCGAGCGTTGGCTGACCGTTGAGGACCATGAGCGCGACGAGATCGTGAGCAACCTCGCCAATGGCCTCGCCCAGTGCGATGCCATTGTGGTCGAGAAGTTCACCGAACATCTCTACGCCACCCATCAAGACCTTGGCAAGCGCGTGGAAACCATGATCGCCGAGATCAAGGGCTAATCCTGCGTCAATAACTCTCAAGTAAAAACCCTCGCCTCACGATGCTGTGAGGCGAGGGTTTTGTTGT
>CAZYDY010000297.1:0-2811 GCA_964646245.1 uncultured Sphaerobacteraceae bacterium | reverse complement strand
CCGGAACCGAAGAAGAAGCGAAGAAATCGACCATAGAGACTCCTCTGACCAGATGGTTTTCCTGCGTGAGATTGGTCGTGGGTACGACAAAAGACCCAAACCCAGGTGTCGAAGCTGATAACCGGAGAAAATGCGGACATCGCCGTGGCGTTGCGGAAAAGCAGGAAGAGATTGAGGCGCTGGTAGACCGGTGAGCTCTGACCGTCACGCGCCATGAGTAAACCCTCCTACTTACTATACGCATCGGGGAGACAGGTAATTGGTGAATTGTTGGTTTTAGTCGGGAGAGCCTGTGGCAACTTGCTCGTAAGGCAAGCATCACCTGTATCACTTCGCGTGATGGCCGTAGACCCGTACCTCGCGTCGCAACGCGAGTGGTACGGGTTAATTAGGCCGATTCTCGTGAGGCCAGATTGGTCCCTGAAACCCGGACGACTCAATCTGCGGATTGAGGTCCGAGTCTACCGATGGCGGGCGTACGTGATGGACGCCTGGAAGGCGCACACCCAGGTACGCCGCTACGAATGGCAGTCGGAGTGGTAGGGAGGTTTGACAGCGCAAGGTGACCGGGGGTCCCCGGCCGGGAATAGCCCGGTCACCTTGGCGTCTTGCTCACTACGGCAGGTTGGCCCGGAACAATCCTTCTTCGGTGGGGACGTAGAGGACGCCGTCAATCAAGTCGAAGACGTATAGCGGTTCCAGTTCAAGGACATATCTTGTACCGCTGCGATCGTAGCAGCTGATCTCGCTTTGGCCGGTTCGGGTACAGGCGTATGTGCCATCTGTCACCGCATCTGGAGGGCCGTCGTCTACCCTGCCAGGTTCCGTTGTGAGGAGTGTCTCTGTCGTATTGCCATCGACCCACGTGAGGCTGCGAATGGTGTGACCTTGATTGCCAAACAACCGCTGGAGCCAGTTCGAGGATTCCCAGGTGACGGACTGCAACGCAACACTTCCGTTATCCGCCACGTCCACAAAATGTTGACCTTCCTGGTCGATCTGCCAGAATTGATTCCCGGTAGTCGGATCGAATGCTGTGAGTTGTGACTGTAGTTCGCCAGACTGTGGAACTTGCCGATGCAGAACGACGCCATTGTCCATTGAATAGAGTTCCAGGGGGAAGTGATCTGTCTCGGTTTGTGGCCAATCAAACTGATGTCCAACAGTAAGCTCGCCCGTGTTGGCATCAATCATTTGTACCAGGCCATCTCCATTCACCAGCACCAGCATGCCGTTCCAGTCGGTAGCAGCCACGGTGTACCACTGTTCTTCGCGTGTCTCGCCGTCCATGGTGGAATACTGCTGCAACCACCCTTCACCGGGGTCAATCTCAGTTTCCCAGGCGACTTCACCATCAACGAGGTTTCGAGCGATCAACCGATGACCAGATGCCGTACTGACGACGACATCTTCGAGCAAGAACACGCCAGGGTAGCTGTTCCAGCTAACTGAATCATCCATTTCGGTCGACCACAACTGCTCCCCGGTGGCGAGATCGAGAGCCAAGAAGGTGTGCACCGGGTTTCCAGTGGTTTCGCTGAGGTTGTGGTTGTACTCTCGTCCGATCAGTACGCTTTGGCTGGCACCAATCGCATTGAAACCGTTGAATGGCTGTTCCCAGATGGTTTCACCTGTTGCCGGATTGATTGCCATCAGCACGTCCGAATTGACGTTGGGTTCCTGGTTAGCATCATGGTCGCCTTCATCTGCATTGACGTGATTCCCGGTTGCATCTACCGGGCCGCGAATGATCAGTAACCCGCCATGTATGCCGAAGTACTGATTAACTGAGGATGCATCGGAGATTCTCTCCGATGTCAGTTGAACATCCGGACCCGGAGTGCCCGGAGCATCGGCCGGCAATGTCGCGATGCCGCTGGGGGCGCTGGCGTACTCGCCTTCGAGCACATCGCCACTGAGCACCCACACGGAGGCGATAACGACTGAAAACACCATGAGGATCGCGACGGCGATCATCAGAGGATGGCTGCGGCGTGGAGCGATCGTCTCCGACTGCTGCTTTGAAGGGGAGGCGAGCACAGTTGATGTTCGCTCTGGCTCTATCGGCTTCTCGCTTTGCAGCATTTTCTCCATTTTCGCCTTGAAGGCGCCGCTCGGCATCATGGCGTCGTCAAACTGTCCCCGGAATTGCTGGAAATCGTGATCGTTGGTCTGTGTCATCGGGATTCTCCATTTCGGGCGATCCAGGTTGATCGGAAGGCGTTACGCGCGCGGGCGAGGAGCGAACTTGTCGCGCTTTCCGAGAGGAACATCGCCTGCGCGACAGTGGATACATCGCAGCCATCGAAATAGCGGAGAACAATAGCCATCTGGTATTTGGGATTGAGTTCGGAGAGTGTCGAAATCACTTCATCGCGAATGGGAAGCGATTCAAGATCGAGGTCAGGGAGTCCGGGTTGGACACCGAGATCCTCATCATCGACACGCTGACCGAAGTTTCGTCGCTCGCGATCCTGCTTGCGATAGTGATCAATGAGTTTGTTGCGCGCGATGCTGAAGAGCCACGGCATGAGTTCGTCGATTTCGGTTGGTGTTCTTGATGAACGCACAGCAGAAAGCAGTGTGTCCTGGGTCAGGTCTTCAGCCAGGGCGCGGTTGCCTCCCACACGGGGATGAAAGTAGCCGTAAATGCGTGGCAGCGCCTGCGATAACGCCGTAGTAGTTTGTGGCGGTGCGTTTGATTGCTCTCTGGTTTTGGATGACGGACTCAAATCGATATCCCGGCTAGCGACAACGTCCATTGGCAGTTCTCCTTGCCAGGTAGAACGCCGCTGGAGTGATTATCTGTCG
>CAZYDY010000296.1:0-2819 GCA_964646245.1 uncultured Sphaerobacteraceae bacterium | reverse complement strand
GGTCACTATGGGCCGGGTGCGTCTACCCCTGTTGTCGTCACTGAGCGGCAGCATGTGTTATCTGAAGTCCATACGCGAGATTCCCGGGAGATTGTCATCTCCCGGGAATCATTCCGAACGCTGACACTATTCAGTGTACTACTGCGTGATCGTCTCCCAGTTGTTAACCAGATGATCGATCGCGTACAACGAGTGCGCAAACACGGTTTCCGTCGGGTTGTACCCGGACGATGTTGCAAATGTGGATGCCCCGAGCACCATCAGGTTAGGGATCTCATGCGTGATTCCGTATTTATTCACCACAGATTTGGTCGGGTCGTCCCCCATGCGGGTTCCGCCATAGGCATGGCTGAACAGTGGCATCGGCGAAGGACCAAACGTCCAACTCTCGGTTGCACCCGCAGCAACGAGAATCTCCTCCATCTTTTCACGAAGGTGGTCGGTCATCGCTATCTCATTCTCATGAATGTCGTATGTGATCCTCACCACCGGCACACCTTGCGGATCGGTCTTCACCGGATCCAGGTCCAGCCTGTTGGTTTCATACGGCAAAACATCCACAAGTGCGGTCAATCCGAGGATTGTGCCAGGATTCTCGTGCACCCATCGCTTGTACTCGGCACCCCAGCGTGGAACGCTGGGTGGAACTGCCTTGGCTGCAGCAATAGGCGTACCGCCTGAAGCGACACTAATGAATGCACCGCGGATGAAGCCAAGATCGGTATGATCAAAGTTGTCACTGTTGAGGTCATCTATGGCGATACCTTGGCCAGGTGAACCCGCCCACTTATTGTGGTTCGGAAGATCAGGGAAGTACCCTTGCGCTCCAGCAAAGGAGTGAGTCATGAAGTACCTGCCGACCTGATCGCTGTTGTTAGCAAGACCGTTCGGGAAGTCTTCATTTGCAGATGTGAGCAGCAGGCGTGTGTTCTCGTAGGTGTAGGTGGCTACGATCACGATCGACGCGGGCTGATGCCTCAGGGCACCAAGCTCGTCCAGGTAATCAACCCCTGTAGCTCGGCCGTTCTCGTCTGTAACAACACGTAGCACACGGCTATTGGTTCGAATTTCCAGTAGCCCGGTTGCTTCAGCCTTCGGAATCACTGTTACATCTGCAGATACTTTGGATTTGTTCCAGCAACCGAAGCCTGAGCACATGCCACAGTACGAGCATGCCGGGCGGTCATCATAGGCTTCAGTATTGAATCCTGATGGAATGGGGAAGGGATTATAGCCAAGTTCGGCCATTGTTCCTCGCAGCAACTCACCCGGACCAAACGGCTGTGCCGGCGGCATTGGGTAATCTCGAGATCTCGGCGCCGCGTGCGGATTGGCACTACCATCACCAGCAATACCGAACAGCCACTCTGACTGATCGTAATACGGCTCGAGCTCGTCGTACGTAATGCTCCAGTCCTCCAAAGCTGCGTTTTCCGGGATTGCGTCTTCACCATAACGCTCAACTGTGCTTGAACGAACCGTGAACTCATCTTCATTAAGGCGCCATGCTTGTGCTCCCCAGTGAATACTCGTTCCGCCCACGGCGTTCATCATACGAATCTGGCCAGGTGGAAGGGGACCGGCCTCTTCACTTTCACTCGCCCGGTACGTGGGATCCTCGTGATTAACCTTGGATTCGCCCATCCAGTTCCGATGTTCATATGTTCCAAGCTCATCGAGCTTCGCATTGAAATCACTCACGTCCATACGAGGACCGGCTTCGAGGCCAACCACTTCATATCCTGCGGCCGTCAGAGCGTATGCGGCGGTTCCACCGGCTGCTCCCATACCGATGATGACAACATCGGTTTTTGGCATTTGCTGGCTCATAGTGGGTATCCTCCGAAGTCTGCAGCGGACTTGTGCGCAGGCTCAATTTCAGCGCCGAAATCCTGATCAGCGGGTGTCCATACCATTCGAATACCTGGGTATCCCAGAAGATCCCAGCCTGCGAAATCTCGATTACCGCCGTACATCGGATCGGCAAACATGCCTTCCTGCGTATGGGCGAGTAGCATTTCAAAGAAGCCCGGGGCGACTTCACCAGCTTCTGCCTGTGTGAGAATTTCTATCTGTTGTTCAGCAGGTGCTCCTGCGAATCCCTCTGCACCGGCAGCTGCATCAAGTGCGGCCAGGCCCTCCTGGTACACAGGCAGATGCTCGGCATAGGGCTTTGCAAGCGATCGATCGATATACACAAACACACCCGCTTCAGATGCGCTCGGGCCGATCTCATCAGCAGGAATCAGCTGATCGATAGCTGCCTTAAGTGTCACCAGTTCAGCTTCGGCGAGTGCCTTGGGAACATACGAATCGAGATCGTCTACAATCTCGAACTGCACCCGGGCGGCCATCTCCTTTGAAATGGGCTGGGTGCTAGCTGCACCAGCAGCACTGCTCAACCCCAGCCCTGCAATAGCGCCCGCTGCCACCGCACTATCCTTCAGCAGATCACGTCTGTGAAGTACAAGCGGGAAAACATCGCCTGATTTATCGGATGTCATTCCGATACCTCCTCCCTGGCACTTTGTTGACCAGTCGTCTGATACGCCGGTCTAAAACAGGTCGTATCTCCCATCCTGGGAGACTTAACCTGGTCAACTCTATGGTCTAATGGGATCGCAGATTTGCAGATCCGCGCTTAGTCCTCTTTTAGGTAAGCCAGTTACGACATGCTAGCAACGAACGAAAAAGCCGTCAATGGGCTAACCGCAAATTTAATAATTGATCACACGATCAGGATGAGCGTTGGATTAACACAAAAGCGCGAGCGATGTTGCATCGCTCGCGCCTCTTCAGAATACTGGATTTACGAAGTA
>CAZYDY010000295.1:0-2841 GCA_964646245.1 uncultured Sphaerobacteraceae bacterium | reverse complement strand
CCAACCGACCACAAGCTCAACACCCGGATAATCAGCGCCCGGTTATACCTGTCCGCCAGCAATCCGGAAATCGGGCCCAGCCACATCGGTGCCAGCCGCAGGGCGGTGAAGATCGCCAGTTTGAACTCGGATGCAGTGGTCTCATACACCAGCCATCCAAGCACGAGCGTCAGCGACCAGTTACCTCCGATAAAAAAGAGGTTGGAAAGCCAGAGAAACCGGAAATCCCGGTTGGTTCGCAACGATTCCACCGCGCGAGCAAACACATTGCCGCGCGGTAATTGCTCCGGATCTTCTTGCGATGAGGCACCTGCGGTCAATCCACACCTCTTACAGCGATAAACGGTATTCCCATATTGGTATTAAACAGGAAAGGCCCGGCCCAATCATGCATGGACCGAACCTTCTCATGGTATCGCAGCATAGGATTACGCGGTAGAACCTTTGGCAACGGACCCGTCGGTCAGGAACCACCCCGCGCCAGTCGCTCATGCAAGGCACGAACGTCCTTGGCCAGCTCCGGATCCGGCCCCGCAACCGGAATGTCCGGTGCGACCGCGTTGATCGGCAGCGGAGCCACCAGCGACTTCCCGCCAATGCCAAGCTCTCGCCTCCAGGATCGAAGCTGGTCACTACTGCTGGCAAACACAATGCGGCCCAAACCAACCATCGCATGGGCAGCACTGCACATGGCGCAATGCTCACCGGATGTGTACACGGTGCATTTGCCACGCTCTTCAGGCGAAAGATGCTCAGCCGCCCACCGGGCAATGGCGAACTCCGGATGCCGCGTTTGGTCTCCGCCACTCGTGCGATTCCGGTCCTCAAACAACACCTTGCCAGTGGCATCTACCAGTACCGATCCAAACGGCTGGTCGCCGGCGTCGGCAGCCTCAGTCGCGAGTTCAACACATCGCTTCAAATGAACGCGATCTTCTTCAGTGACGATATACATGACAGCCTCCCGTGAAGATAGAGTGATTTAGCAGACGTCGCTCTCCGGCTTCACCTTCAGCGCCGGCTTCGCCCGGGTTACGGATTTCGGCCCGAATTGTCGGATGCCCCAAACAACCAGGCCGATGACCGCACTGATCCCAAACCCGCCCAGCACAATCCACCAAAACCAGTCGGTCGCATAGTCGCCGAGCCAGGCATAAGCAATGCTCTGCGGGATATATCCAAGGAAAGAGACCGTCAGGTATCTCCGCGCGCCCATCGGCGTCAGCCCCATCAGGTAACTCACGAAATCGCTCGGCATCCCGGGAATCATCCGCACCAGTAGCAACGCCTTGCCACCCCAGCGGTCGATCCAGTTCTCAATCACGCCGCTTTCATCCACACGTCCAGCGAGCCGCTCAACGGTCTTGCGTCCAAGTGATCGCGCAATGAAGAAGGCGATGGTAGCGCCGGCCATTTGGCCGATCAGGTTCAAAACAGCCCCGCCAACCACACCGAACACCACGCCATTCGATAGCTGGATCACCGAGGCCGGCACAGGTGCAATCACCACCTGGGACACCATCAGCAGCACCGATGCAAGTGGCGCCCAGCCACCGTAACTACGGATGTAATCGCGAATCACTTCCTGGTTACCGCTGGAAAGCACGTCCCAGGTCTCCGCAACCTGGTCCCGGAATCCTTCGCTCAGCAGATAGAGCACACCAAACACCAACACCACTGCCAAAACCAGCAACCACGAAAGGTGCTGTAGCACACGATGTTTCAGGGTATCTTCGCCGGAATCGGCGGAGTTTCCTCTGGTCTTCATGGTCGATTGGTCACGGTACGATGTAATCTCTGTCTGCTCCATAAGACTAATGATGACCCATAATCCCAACCCTGAATGTTACGGCAGTGTTACAGAACGCCTTCACTCGTGAATCCGGGTACGATTCGTCCCTCAATACCGTGAGTCGTCGTGGCCATGAAGATGCTGTTGAGCAACGCCTCCTCCACCGCATCCATCGTCGCGAGGAAGAGTGGACTCAGCATCGAATCCGGCACATGACCATCCGGTCGCGTGCTGATAGCAACGCCGTAGTCGCCACTGCCATGGCTGTAACTGGCACCAACCCGACCCATCGCGAACACCGCCCGCTTCGCAACGCGCTCCAGTTGCCGGGCATCGAGGGGAGCATCCGTCGCCACAATAATCATGCAGCTACCATTATCAGCTTCAACCGCCGGGGCAGGATATTGCTTGCCCTGAACGGTCAGCGTGCCGCCGAAATTGCTCTGCACCAGCGCACCAACGGTGTACGGCCCGAGCGGCTCCTGCTTCGCATCATCTTCACCCGATGCATGGAGGTACCGGGAACTCGTACCAATCCCCGCCTTGTACCCAAGCGCTCGCGTACCAGTCCCTGCACCCACACATCCTTCATCCACTGGACCATCACTGGCCGAATCCAGCGCATCGAACACATGCCGTTCAGTAATCGGCCGAGCCCGGATATCGCTGAGGTGACCATCGTTCGTCTCGCCAACAAGCGGATTGATCGACGTCGTCTTCTCGTGACCCGGTTGCTCCAGCATCCAGCTCACCAACGCATCGGCAGCCCGAAACGCGCTCAGCGTTCCCGTCAGCACAATCGGCGTCTCGATCTCGCCCAGCTCCTGCACCTGCGTCACACCAATCAGCTTGCCGTAGCCATTCCCGGAGAAAATCGCCGCAGGAATCGGCAACCGATCCGGCACAATCGCGGTGACACCGGTATGGAACCGCGGCTCCTCCCGCACAGTGGTCTGTCCCACCCGTATCCCCGGCACATCGGTAATCGCATTCTGCGGGCCGGTCGGTATATCACCAATCACAATATCGAGTTCTCGAATTCGCGGCAT
>CAZYDY010000294.1:0-2853 GCA_964646245.1 uncultured Sphaerobacteraceae bacterium | reverse complement strand
GGGCAGCCAGGATACCGAACTGACCAAGAGCTTCAGTCAGGAAGATACCGGACGGTGCCTTGGCGTAGAACTTGACTGTGTAGTCGTCAACGGCTTCGTAGCGGTCGAGAACGCTCTCAATGGTGACCTTGCGGACACTCTGGCTGTTCTCGGCGAGCGCGCCGTCGAATGTGGCGATAACGTCAGCCGAGGTGAACGGCGTGCCATCGTGCCAAACAACATTCTGGTTCAGGTGAATGGTGTACTCAATGCCATCGGCACTGATTTCCCAGCCATCGGCCAGGCCGGTGGGGATATCGGTACCGTCAACAACGGAGCCACCAATGAGGCCTTCAAAGACCTGGTTGTTGATGTATGAGGAGTAAACGTCGGTGCTGAGTACCGGGTTCACGGTACCAATGTCCGTGCTCTCCTGGTAAATGATCTCGCCACCCTGGTTCTGTGGTTCTTCCCAATCGAAGGCTTCTTCGATGGTAGCCATGGCCTCTTCGCGGGTGAGGGCATTGGTAATGACCTCGCCATCGCCTGCCGGGCTGGCTTCTGGTGTCTGTGCGGCAGCGGAACGAGCCAGCATACCTGCAGCACCGGCGCTTACGCCCAGCGCAGTTGCGCGGCGCATAAAGCCTCGGCGGCTAACTTTGCCCTCGCGGAGCTGATCCACAAGTGCATTAATCTCCAACTTATCCATGCTTTAGACCCCCTAGTCTAAAAACTTCGCTGAGACGCCAACTCTGACGCCTCATCGGCTCAGGATTGCAACGTGTATCCTGAACACACCGAACGCTACGCGCAGGTATTCACCTATTGTGATACTCGGCGGCATGTAAATTCAACGTGAAAGTGCGGGAATCTGTGGAGTTCTTGTACGAACACAGCATGCGACACGACGATTGTTCGCCAAATCTGCAGCCGCTGTTCCACGTTGAACCGGCACTTCTTGCGCGTGAACCCTGCTCGCTTATCAACTCAAGGCGATATCTACAAGAACAATAATAGGCGGAATTGACACGATAGGCAAATCTGCCCATGAGCCATTGAGCACAGGCTCACGGACGTCGGAAACCACTTCACACGAATTCTGCTTATTCGCTTGACACGGGGCAGGTTCCCACGTAATATTCCTTTCGCTGCGCCCCGTTAGTCTAGCGGCCCAGGACGTCACCCTTTCAAGGTGAAGATCACCGGTTCGAATCCGGTACGGGGTACCATGAGGTCAGAGCACTGCTCTGGCCTCTTTTCGTTAAGAACATCGACTATGGAGTACAGGATTTTGCTGACTGCCAAAGAGATTATCGCCAGGCTGAACCTTCAGCCACTCGAAGGCGAGGGCGGGTTCTTTCGCCGCTCTTGGACCCTACCATCGGAGTCCGGCCCGCCCAGGGCGACGGCCATCTTCTATTTGATGACACCCGATTCCTTCAGCGCACTTCACCGACTCTATGCGGATGAGGTCTTTCATTTGTATATGGGAGATCCCTGCGAGCAAATCGTCATTGACGAACGCGGAGAGGTGTCCACCACGTACCTCGGACACGATTTGCTCGGTGGGCAACAGGTGCAGAGCGTCGTCCCGAAGGGCCTGTGGCAGGGCACCAGGTTGCTCAATGGTGGCGAGTGGGCATTGCTCGGTACAACGATGACTCCAGGCTTTTATGAAGGCGGGTTTGAGCTCGCGACAGAAGACGATCTGAAGCATCTGCCTGCAGGCACGGCTTCTATCGCTACCAGCTATTTGGCTGGCGGGGCATAATAAAGAAAATACGTTGATTAGCGGCTATCTGCCGTGTGTATCAGGTGAGGAGCATATCTTGGACATCATTCTTCCGGTAGCGGGATTTGGCAGTCGGTTACGACCGCACACGTGGAGCAAGCCCAAGCCTTTGGTGACCGTGGCCGGTAAGGCGATGATGGCGCACGTGCTCGACCGTGTCATGCAGCTGAAGCCCGGCAAGATCGTATTCATCACCGGATACCTGGGTGATCAGATTGAGGAGTGGGCACGCGAAAACTATCCCGATACCGAACTGGTTTTTGTGGAACAGCCGGAAATGCTCGGGCAGAGTGACGCACTCTACCGTACGCGTGAGCATGTCAATGGCGATGCCCTCATGATTTTCCCGGATGCACTCTTCGAGGCCGATTTCAGCAGGCTGACAAGCACGACTTCCGATGGAGTGGCGTACACATACTATGTAGAAGACCCAAGCGCCTATGGTGTGGCCCTGGTGAATGATGAGGGCCATGTCACCGAACTGATTGAGAAGCCGGAAGAACCTGTATCCCACGAGGCGCTCATTGGCATTTACTACTTCAAGGAATGGCAGGCGCTCATGCGCGCTATTGAGCAGCAGTTCGATCAGGAGCTCATGCTCAAGGGCGAGTACTTCATTGCCGATGCCATCCAGATCATGATCAATGAAGGCGCGAAGTTTGAGATCGAGCAGATCAGCGTCTGGGAAGATTGCGGCAACGTTGAAGCACTGCTGGATACCAACCGCTACCTGCTCGGCGCCGAACCACCGAGCCCGGCCCAGCGCACGGGTAGCCTGATCGTTCCGCCCAGCTACGTCCATCGTGATGCCGTGCTGGAAGATGCAGTGGTTGGACCATACGCCAGCATCGGTGCCGGCACCCTGGTGCGGAATAGCGTTATCCGCGATTCCATCGTGGAAGAGAACTCGGAAGTGGTGGATGCAATCCTGCAGCGCTCCGTCGTTGGCAGCAAGGTCACCATTCATGGCAGTGCCCGTAGCATCAGCGTGGGCGATAACGGCAAGGTAGCCCTGTGACCGAAGAAAACGAACAAGCACCCCATAGCATTAGCGTAAACGCCACCACACACACACCGGATCG
>CAZYDY010000293.1:0-2889 GCA_964646245.1 uncultured Sphaerobacteraceae bacterium | reverse complement strand
TCCTGGCGGATATCGGAGAGGGGGAATGCCATAACGCCCAGTATTCCGATAGTAGCGATGAGTGTGAGCACTGGTCGCCGCATCACGCGGTGGGCGACACCGGACCAGAACGCACTCTCTCCGGATTCATCAACCGTGCGACGGCCAACGCGTCCCTTGTTTATGCGGTCTCCCAGGAGCATCAGGGTGGCGGGTAATAACGTGAGTCCGAAGAACATTGCACTGGCAGTAACCAGCATGCCGGACTGACCGAGGCTGCGGAGTTGTGGCATATCGAAGAATTGCGTTCCGCCGAGACCGAGGACGACCGTGACTCCGGCGAAGAAGACTGCCTTGCCGACGGTTTCTATGGAGACTGTGAGCGCCTCTGCCTGCGTTCGATGCCGAAGTTCTTCTCGATAGCGTTTCACCAGGAAGAGCGAGTAATCGATACCGAGACCAAGGCCCAGCATCGTGATGACATTAATGCCGAACACGGACTGGAAGCCCTGGGTCGACCAGAGCATGAGGCCGGCCATAGCCAGCACAATGCTGGCAGCACCTACGATGAGCGGCATTCCGGCCGCAACCAGTGTGCCGAATACCAGCAGCAATACCACCATGGCGATCGGGATGGAAACGACTTCGGCGCGGATCAGGCTGGACTCGATGCGGTGGTTAATATCCTCATCAATGAAATCATTGCCACTGAACGCCACGTTCATGCCGTTCGCTTCTGCCGCCGAACCTACGGTGTCCCTGATGTAATCAAGTTCGGAGGCTGAGAGGATTGTGCCATCCGGCACCTGGGCGATGACCAGAACACTTTGGCCGTCGTCAGCCAGGAGTGCAGGGCTGCCGGAGTTGAATGGAGTCATCAACCCTTCAATGGGTGATGTGCCCGGGAGCATCTCCACCGAGGCATCCACAGCCTGCAGTGTTTGGGGATCGGTCATGTTGTCCGATCCGGAGAAGACCATGAGGATGCCGGAATCGGCAATGCCGAACTCGTCGGCGAGGCGCTGATCGACGACGGACGATTCTACGGAGTCTCCCAGGGCGTATTCGGGAGAAAAGTCAGGTGAGATTACGGCCATGCTTGCTGCTGCGAGCAGAAGTATGCCGAGTGAGAATCCGAACACCCATTTCGGGTATTGGACGATGACGTGTGCCAATCGCGTAAACATTGTATTCCCTTCCAGAAATCAGTTTTGCGGTTCTGGAGAACCTGGTTCTGTTTGTTCTGGCGGGACATGTTGACCGACGTCAGGTGGGAAGTAGAGCCTTGCCCTTCTCAGTTGCCCAACCGCGCACCACCCCAATCATGAGTTGGTGATACAGGTTGGTTATCGCATCCGCTTCTGAGATATCTGCCAGGTTATTGGCCTGGAAGAATGTGAAGTGATCCGAAACCTCCAGGCTCACGAACCCGTGGGCAGCTGTCCACGCGGCCAGGGCAATGGTGAAGGGTGGGACATCGATGAGCTCGCCTTGTTCAATTCCACGCTCAACTGTGCGCATCAAGGATTCGAGTCCAACTCCGGCGGTCTCTTCCTGAAGCTTCGGATGCTTTGGCTGCTTCATCACGTTATACGTAAATCGATACAGCTCAGGCGATGCCAAAGCCTGGTTGCGGAAGACATCTGCCAGTCTTAGAAGTGCGGTCGGCGAATCAGTTTCGGGGGGAAGTGAGTATATGCACTCATCCAGGACACCGGTAAGTCCGTCTGTTCCCTCGAAGTAGAGGCTCAGGATGATGTCATCGAGGCTCTCAAAGTATTCGTAGATCGCTGCCGGGGAGTAGCCGAGTTCTCGAGCGATGCCGCGGAGCGATAACCCCTCGATTCCGCGTTCTGTCACCAGTTCCTGTGCTGCGTCCAGCACGGACTGTCGCATTTCTGCGCGGTTACGTTCCCTGCGTGCTTCTGCACCTTTCACATGATCTCCTAACGTCGGTCACATACCTGAACACTGTTCAGTGTGCCCGCAGCCGTACAGTAGGGCATGGCAAACTGAATGTCAATAGGTTTACCGAACAGTGTTCAAGACGGCGAGTAGTGTTCGAGTTCCTGCACTGATTGTACCGTGGATCCGGGTGAAGAACTCCCGTACCACCACGGTATTTCGTTACATGCGTTCATTAGTGGGAAGCGTTTGTTCGTATAAGCAGACGAGCTATTCATCGCTACGCTGCACTGGCAAACGCATAGATGAAAACCAGCAATATCAGAATCACGCCGACGAACAGCCCCATTGCAAGGTGGCCATTGTGATCGGCATCAATTCCTGACATTGGAAATTCTTGAGTCGGGGGTACCTGTTCACTCATCCCACGATTCCTCCCAGAGACGGTATCAAGAGTCGTTCCCAGTTCTCTCGCACGATATCCACCACGGATTCATCAGCCACCAGTCGGATCAGGCGCCGGTGTTCCTCGTAGCTCTTGAAATGGGAATCACCCAGGCCAACGACATCTTGCCAATGCATGAGGGGTTGCATCCCCACTGGTGGACGCCTGAACTGGACCCATACATCGGTTTTCCATTTCTCTGGTTTGGGGATGTCGATCAGGATTGCGGTGTCGCTGACATCCCGATCCGTCATTTCGCGCAGCATTTCCACCATCCGAATCTCGACGTTGCGGCGTTCGGAGCGGTTGTACCAGAGTCGTCCGAGCCGGTCGTACAAGTCCGTAGCCCGGGCACTGATCTCGATGCCGCGCTTGTGAATCCGGCGGAGTTCGAGGGCGCGGGCGAGTTCGCGGGTGGATCGGGGCATTTGCTCGCCCTGGAGCATTGCCAGCAAAGACGCATCGTGATGATTCGTCAGCGATTCGGCGGTGATCACGCCGGACACGAGCGCCTCCTGGACCGCGCGCAACAGCATCACCATGCAGGCGCGATTGGTGTG
>CAZYDY010000292.1:0-2895 GCA_964646245.1 uncultured Sphaerobacteraceae bacterium | reverse complement strand
ACGAGATCCACCTTGTTCAAGGCAACGATCATCGTCTTGTCGCGCATGGTTTCGTCGAAATCGAAGAGTTCCTGATTAATGGTGCGGAAGTCCTCAAGCGGATCCCGCCCTTCCAGGCCCCCACTTGCATCAAGCACATGGATTAACAGTTTCGTGCGACGCACATGGCGCAGGAACTCGTGTCCAAGTCCATGACCTTCCGCGGCGCCCTCAATCAATCCCGGAATGTCAGCGAGGACAAATGATTCGCCTCCCGCTCCGCCAACCTCAACAACGCCGAGGTTCGGTTGCAACGTGGTGAACGGGTAGTCGGCGATCTTCGGCTTGGCGCGCGTACTACTGGCGAGCAATGTGCTCTTGCCTGCGTTCGGCAGCCCTACCAGGCCAACATCAGCGATCAGGCGGAGCTCAAGTCGCAACCAGAATTCCTGCCCGGGCTCGCCGAGTTCGGCGATTCGAGGTGCCTGGCGCGTACTGCTCTTAAAGTGCACATTGCCCAGTCCGCCCTTACCGCCCTTGGCGATCAGGAATTCCTCACCCGGCTCAGTGAGGTCGGCGATCTGCTCACCAGTCTCGTCCAGGTACACAACTGTGCCCGGCGGCACATTGATGTAAACATCGTCTGCGCTGCGGCCGGTCTTGTTGGAACCCATTCCGCCCTGGCCATCCTTGGCCACGTAATGACGCACATACTGGAACGGCAACAGGCTGTTCACGTTCTCCCGCACACGCAGGATCACGTCCCCGCCCTTGCCACCGTCGCCACCATCCGGGCCACCCTTTGGCGCATATTTCTCACGTCGAAAGTGGGTAGATCCACTGCCGCCCTTTCCGGACGCCACGAAGATCTTTGCTGTATCTACAAGAGCCATTAATGTAATTCCTTCATAATTATTGCGATACCGATTAGATTGGTCGTCCCGCAAACGCTATTCGTGTCTGATCACGCCAACCCACCTGCGTGGGATTGCGGGGTCAACACATTGCAGGAGTCAGCTACGGGGTAAATGCTGCCCCGGAAGTCCTGTTCTCATAAGTTTAGACGATGTTCCATTCGGAGGTTCGCTACGTGTCGTCCAGGAAGTCTCGCAGTTTCTGCGCACGACTGGGGTGCCGGAGTTTACGCAGTGCCTTCGCCTCGATCTGGCGAATACGCTCACGGGTAACACCCACGTGGCGGCCGACGTCTTCCAGGGTGCGATTGCGACCGTCGCCCAGCCCGTACCGCATCAGGATCACATCCCGCTCGCGTGGACTCAGGGTCTCCAGCACATCGGTCACCTGCTCACGCAGCAACTGCAATCCGGCTTCGTGAGGAGGTGCCATCGCCGATTCATCTTCAATGAAGTCACCGAGCGAGGAATCATCCTCCTCACCCACTGGCAATTCGAGACTGATCGGGTCCTGGTTCAGTTTGAGGATTTCCGCCACGCGTTCCGGAGTCATTTCCAGCACTGCGCCGATCTCTTCATTCGTCGGTTCTTTGCCAAGCTCCAGTTGCAACTCACGCTTGGTACGCTGAATCCTATTGATCGTCTCGATCATGTGCACCGGAATCCGAATCGTACGTGCCTGGTCAGCAATCGCCCGGCTAATCGCCTGGCGAATCCACCACATGGCATAGGTGCTGAACTTGAAACCCTTGTGATGCTGGAACTTCTCAACCGCGCGAATCAGGCCAAGATTACCTTCCTGGATAAGATCCAGCATATTCATACCGCGGTTGACGTATTTCTTCGCCACGGAAACAACCAGGCGCAAATTCGCTTCCGTGAGCGCAACCTTCGCCTGCGCACCAGCAGCCTCGATTTGTTGGAATGTCCGAATCTGGCGCGCCTCGCGCTTCAGCCACAGCGACCGCACAGCCTCATCAGATGGCCACGGCTTGTCAACTTCAATTACACGTTGGATCGCCTCTGGCAACAGCGCCCATTCAACTCGTCGAAGGCGAAGCTGTTCTTCCAGCTCCGCATTGGCAAGCTCATGCTTACTGGCAATTTTCTCGAACGCTTTGGTATCCACCTTGGTAACCGGCAGCACCCGATCCAATACGTCTTCAATCGTCTGAGGATCGTCCTCCTCGATTTCGGACCACAGTTCGCGCGCCATCGACCAACCCACCCGGAAGGAGAGCCAGGTGCTCATACCAATTTCCGTCGCAGTTGGTTCGTGGGTGCCATCCAGGCTGAGGCGATCGCGTGTTTCGGCGATATAGGTCGCCAGGTCCATCGCCATCGAGAGCTCGATTTCCCGCTCGCCGGAAATCAACGCCACCCGGCCGATCTCACGCAGGTACATCCGCACCGGATCATCAATCGATACACCGACCATATCGGTGTCAAGATCAACGTTGTCAGCTAACTCACTTCGGTACTGTGCGGGGGCAGACTCTTCGTCTTCATCATCAACGATTTCGATATCCGAGAATTCATCGTCTGAATCCACAACTTCGTCGAGGCTTGAAATGCGCATCTCATCGTCGCGCAGCCGAAGACTTCGCGGATCATCGGTCAAATCGTCGTGGTCAGACCGATTGTTGGAAACCACCTAGTGCTCCTGTCTCCCTGCCGACACATCCAGTCGAATGAGATCAGCAAAGGATTCTCGCCGTCGGATCAAGCTTGCTTTTCCGTCGCTCACCATCACCACTGCCGGCTTCAGCGACATATTGTAATTGCTGGCCATCGCCAGGCAATAGGCGCCTGCAGCGGGAATTGCGAGTATGTCCCCTTCCTGGGGGGTGGGCAGATCGATCTGATCGATCAGGATATCACCGCTCTCGCAGTACTTGCCTGCCACGGTCACCGATTCAATCGGTGCATCGTCTTCCCTGTTCGCAATCACAGCAGTATACGAGGCATCATACAACGCCGGACGAATGTTATCCGCCATGCC
>CAZYDY010000291.1:0-2901 GCA_964646245.1 uncultured Sphaerobacteraceae bacterium | reverse complement strand
GGGATACCGAGCAAAAGATCGCGCACGGGACCGCCGACGAGAAAGAGATCTTTACCGGCGTGCGCAAAGGCGTCGGCCAGCACCTCCACTACCTGGGTATGCTGGGTGTCCAACTGTTGCAGCAAGGCATATCCATCTGTAGCGGCTCTGGGCAAGGCTTACACCTCTCCGGAAAGTACATCCTCTACTCCGGCTGCAAGTGTACAACCCTGCGCTTCCAATTCCCTCAGGATCGGCTCGGAATCGGCGAATGAGAGGACATAGCGGCGGCGGTCCAGCGTCTCGATCATGATGCCGCGGTCGGGATTTCCACCGAGCAAGATGCCGTTCCGCGATTTGGCGAGTCCCTTGAGGCCCCACCCTGCGAAATCACGCATTGGACTAAATTCAACGGGCATCACGTAACGGATCTCACTGGTATCCAACGTTTTCCAATAAATAGGAAAGAAGCCCAGTCGAACCTTTCCTGGCTGAACGCGAATCCAGTTATGCATGGGCGCAAGAAACAGGAATGAAGCGACCAGCACGAGGTTGCCGATAAGGCGATCGTTGAAGCTCTGGTCTTCCATCAGGTTGATGGGAATGAGAAGCACCAGCATTGGTGCAGTTAACACAAGGAACCATGCGAGAAACGCACCCCGCCACATCCAGTTTCGCCAGGTCATGCACTACCCCGCTCGATAAGCCTCTCGATTAGTCGGGCGAGGTGGGCGCGGTCAGCTGTGGAGAGTGGAGCGGCCACTGCCTCCGCTGCCTGACCAAGTTCTGCCTGCAAGTGTGGAATCAGATCACTCCCCTGCCGGGTCAGCACAAGCTGGTACGCACGCCGATCCGAGGGGTCAACCGTGCGTTGCATCAGTTCCTGCTTCTCCAACGAATCGACCATCGTGGTGAGTGTGCGACCGGTGACACCAAGATCGAGGGCGATATCCACCATACGGGCAGAGTTGCCATCCTCGTGCGCCGCATTCACCGCAATGAGGAGATTGGCTCGCGCATAGCTCATTCCTTTCGGGAACGGCCCTGCTGCCAAACGCAGGTTGGCGAAGCGCTCGATGAGATGCGCCAGCCAGGTGATGGATGTGGTGAGATCGAGGGTGGCACGATCAGTCATAGCGGCTCCCAATACAACGATACCGGATACTCTTGTTACGGAGTATCCGGTATCGCTCATTAAATGACAAGCGGCGAACTATGACTCCCGATTGCTGAACTGGTAGATGGTGGTGCTGGTGAACACATCGCCGGGGCGAAGAACCGCGCTCGGGAACTCATCGTGATTCGGTGCATCCGGGAACTGTTGGGTCTCGAAACAAATCGCATCCGACTGGCGATAGAGCGTACCGGAATACCCCATGATGCTGCCATCCAGGTTGTTGCTGGTATATACCTGCATGCCCGGCATGGTTGTGAGCACCGTCATCGCCCGGCCGCTGACCGGATCGTAGATCTCGGCGGCTTCAACCAATTCACTGGTACCTCGAGGACGGTTCACAACGAAGTTGTGATCGAGCCCGCTGGCAATGCGAATCTGGGAATCACGCCCGGCTCGAAGTACCGGACCCAGGGGCTTCGGTTCCAGGAAGTCGAGCACCGTAGTGCGTACCGACGCGATTTCTCCAGTCGGAATCTGGTTTCGGCCGGTTGGCGTGTAGTGCGTAGCGTTCACCCTAAGTACATGATCATCGATCACGCCAGAGCTTTCACCGCGAAGATTGAAGTAGGAATGGTTGCTGAGGTTGTGGATCGTCGGTTTGGTCGTCGTGGCTTCGTAATCGAGCTGCAGGCCGCCCTTGGCCGTCAGGCTATACGTGACCGAAGCGGTGAGCTCGCCAGGGAAGCCTTCATCTCCATCCGGACTGATATGCGTGAACTTCACTCCGGGGCCGTTCGGCGTTTCAACTTCTTCGTCACGCCAGACATATTTGTCGAACGGTTTCTCGCCGCCATGTGCGGTGAAGGTTCCCTTGTTAGGGGTGAGACGGTGGATTTCGCCATCGAGCATGAACGCGCTGCCGCCGATACGGTTGGCAAACCTGCCGATTACCGTTCCGAAATGCGGGTGCTTGTGCCAGTACTTCTGCACCTGACGGAACCCGAGCACCACATTGGCAGTGACACCCTCGGCATCCGGCACGTGCAGTTCCTGGATTGCAGCTCCGTAATTCAGCAGTCCCACGCGCAAGCCATCGGGATTCACGATCTCGTAACGCACAACACGGGAGCCTGCGTGTTCGCCGACGGATTGGCTGGTGAGGGTAGGCGTACTTTTGGTAGACATGGCGGGTCCTCTCTCGGTGCAATATGCCTGTTCTGATTGTATCGTCACTATTGCGGAACGAACTGTACACCTGCCGGATCATGACCGATATCGTCATCTTGCAGCGACTCGAGCCGATCAAGCCAGACCCAACTGTCCTCGGAGTCTGTGAGTCGCTCCACTACCGCCGCGATTGCATCAACCAATGGCGCATCCTGTGGCTCCACCTTGGCCGGAGCGTCAGCTTCCCACGCACGAAGCGCGGCCTGATACACCTCTAACGCCTGAAAGTGATCTTGCCCGGCAATCGCGAATGGCGTGCCACGAAGCGCCAATTCGATCTGGGATGGAATCGTCGCTGCCGCGTCTGTGCGCGGGTATCGCAAACTCATGGATTCAAAGGCAATGTTGCGATCGATATGCTGCACATTGATCGCTTCGGCAAGCATGTTGGATGCTTCCACATCGAGCGCATTCTGCATGGACCGACCACGCGGCGTCACCAGTGTGATGTTCCGGGGTGGAGGTCCTGTGATCTTCCTTGGTGGCGCAGACATCGACCACGTGCCGTCTGGACCCAGGTTCCGCGCTGGCTTCATGGTCCTCGTTTCGGTTCGCTCATTCACGTTCCAGGTGGTGAT
>CAZYDY010000290.1:0-2929 GCA_964646245.1 uncultured Sphaerobacteraceae bacterium | reverse complement strand
AAGATCTTCAACAGTGATGGCTGAATAGTATGCGTTGCATTCGAGAAGGGGCTTCTCATTTCTTGTGTTGTGACCGGGATCAAATCCTGGTCAACACGGTGTCATGGAGCAATATGCTATTCTTAAGGCAGTTACAGAGTGCCTGACCTGTGACCCGCGCACTCTGCCCGGGTCGTTTTTTGGGCCTTGGAACCTCCATCACCGTTCACCAATCCGGGAGCCCCGAACCTTCATGACCCACGCCAACACCCCTCGTCGAAATGACCTCCGTAATGTCGCAATCATCGCCCACGTCGATCATGGGAAGACCACGCTGGTAGATGGCCTGCTTAAGCAGAGCCAGATCTTCCGCGACCCTGATGCTGCCGGCAGTTTAATCATGGATAGCAATGATCTCGAGCGCGAGCGCGGAATCACCATTCTCTCCAAGAACAACGCCATTCGCTATGGCGACACCAAGATCAATGTGATTGACACACCCGGGCACGCCGATTTTGGTGGTGAGGTCGAGCGTGTGCTGAACATGGCCGATGGCTGCATTTTGCTGGTCGATTCTTCGGAAGGACCAATGCCGCAAACACGCACGGTCCTGCAGCGAGCATTGCAGATTGGCCTGCGACCAATTGTGGTGGTGAACAAGGTAGACCGTCCCAACGCGCGCATCGATGAGGTGCAAGAGTTGGTGATGGATCTTTTCCTGGACCTCGCCATTGATGATAGCCAGCTTGAGTTCCCGTTCCTTTTCGCCATCGGACGCGAAGGCCGGGCCGGATTCGCTCCGGACGACTTGGCGGACAATCTTCTTCCACTTCTCGATACCATCATCGAACACATTCCCGGGCCGAAGAGCGAGCCTGAAGAACCGTTCCAGATGCAGGTGACCAGCCTGGATTACGACTCCCACAAGGGACGTATCCTGATCGGACGAATCAATCGCGGAACGATCCATGCCGGCGATTCGATGGTAATCACCGGTGAAGGCATTCAGGATGCGCGACAGAAGGTCGCTTCATTGATGACCTTTGAGGGACTCAGCCGTAAGGAAATCGAGATGGCCGAGGCCGGGGAGCTCATCGCGCTCACCGGTTTCCCTGATGCCAAGATCGGCAGCACTATTTGCCACCCCGATCATGTTGAGGCCATGCCAACCGTAGCGATTGAGGAACCGACACTCAAGCTGACCTTCGGTGTGAATACCTCGCCATTCAGCGGTCGTGATGGAGAATACTCCACAAGTCGTCAGCTGAAGGAGCGCCTCGAGCGGGAATTGGAAGTCAACCTCTCGTTGCGAGTTGAGCCGACCGATCAGCCAGATGTTTTCTCTGTCGCTGGTCGTGGTGAATTGCACATCTCCGTCCTGATCGAGACGATGCGGCGCGAGGGATTCGAGTTCCAGGTGAGCCGCCCCGAAGTGGTGACGCGCAAGAACGAAGAGACCGGCGAGATCATGGAGCCGATTGAGCACCTGATCGTTGATGTGCCGGAAGCCTATGTTGGTGCCGTGACGGAACTGACGGGTGCCCGCAAGGCGCGCATGATCGACCTGGTCAACGATGGCAAGGGATCAGTACGCCTCGAGTTCGCAATCCCGACGCGCGGCCTGATTGGCCTGCGTAACGCGATGCTGACATCGACGCAGGGCAACGCGGTAATGGGCAGCCGACTGATCGACTTCCAGCCATGGATGGGCCAGATTCAGTCCACTCGCAGCGGTGCACTTGTCGCCAGCGAGACGGGTACCGTGCTCGCCAACGGTATTGCCAATGCGCAGGAGCGCGGCATCACCTTTGTCGAAGCTGGTACCGAAGTGTATGAAGGCATGATCGTGGGGCAGAATCCGCGACCAGACGACCTGGCGGTGAACATTTGTCGCGCCAAGAAGCTGACCAACATGCGCTCCAGCAATGCGGATATCTCCGTAAAGCTGACCCCGCCGACGATCCTCAGCCTGGAGCAGTCGCTCGATTTCTTGCAGGATGACGAGCTCCTGGAAGTAACGCCGAAGGCACTGCGCCTTCGCAAGCGCTTCCTTTCCCAGGATGAGCGCCAGAAGGCGAAGAAGCGTGCCGCCATGGCCGAAGCCGCCCGCAGCGCGTAATCAATTTGCTATGTGTATGCCGGCCCTGCGACTTCGATTGAGGTCGCAGGGTTATTTCGTTCCGGGGACAGGTAAATGCCAATTCACGAAAGCTACGATGGGAATTCGCCAGAGATGATCCGGGCCGATCAGTTGATCGACCCCGTTCCTGATTTCCCGGAAACCGTCATCGTTACCTATACGCGTCGTGTTTTTAATCTACTACTTGAGAACCACGACGCTGTTGAGATCGCACGGATGTACACCTCGGCGGTTGAGATTCCGGTGTATGAGATTACACAGAATGGAAAGCGATTCGCCGCCTATCTCTCGACAATTGGCGGAGCCGTGGCTGCGGCGCTGATGGAAGAGGCGATCGCGATGGGAGGCAAGAAGTTCCTCTTCTTTGGCTCGTGCGGTGTGCTGAATGACGAGATCCTCGATGGACACATCGCAGTTCCGACTGCCGCCTGGCGCGACGAAGGCACCAGCTATCACTATGTGCCAGCCGCTGACTTGATCGACATTTCAACGGCCGGGCGGCTGTCGGAAATCCTGGACGAGCTTGATGTCCCGCATCACAGCACTATCACGTGGACGACTGACGCGATTTATCGCGAAACGCGCGATACCGTGATCAAGCGCAGGGAGGCGGGTTGTGATGTGGTCGAGATGGAAGCCGCATCAACCGCCGCTGTTGCGCAGGTAAGAGGCGTGGAGTTCTACCAGTTCCTGTTCGGCGCGGATAGCCTCGCCGGAGAGGAGTGGGACCCGCGGACCTTGGCCACGTTCCCGGCGGACCAGCGCAGTATGCTGGCGGAGCTGGCTGTCCGGGTGGCAGAGCGGATCTGA
>CAZYDY010000289.1:0-2940 GCA_964646245.1 uncultured Sphaerobacteraceae bacterium | reverse complement strand
TACGCAAGCCGTTCGGCTACCTTAATGACCTTCTCTTCGTGCTCTTTCACGAAATCGGCCTCAGGCTCAGTGTTGTAGATGAAATGGTTCAGGGCACGCAGGGAGAGCTGACCAGCGGCGAGGCCTACATCTTCCTGCTCGTACTGATAGATCACGTTGTACACGCCTCGCTCGCCGGTGGAGCGAGTCTTGCCGCGACTGACCTCAGCACCCGCCAGGTTCTGCAGTTCGAGCGCTACGTGCTCCATAACGTGGCCCATCCAGGTGCCTTCCCGCATGCGCTGCAGGAATCCACCCGGACGCCCCAGGGAGCAACCGTGTTCGTAAAGGGATGGCAAATATTCGGTGAGATGCTCGTAGAACCCGGGAATCTTGTTAGTCGGCCGATCCTCGAGTTCGCCGATATCCACGACGTAATGGATGACCGGCATCCGCGCCCAAACGTTTGGTCCACGATATACCGTGGTTTGCAGAATCTTCAGCATCCTGGATCCCTTCTTCGGCGATACCGCCTTTGCTCCACCTGTTCAGCGCCTGTTACCTCTGTTGTACACCAGAGCCCCGCCATTCTGAAAGGGCGAGGCTCCTTTGCGCCGCGTCTTCAACTGGTTGATGACTACTTCTTTAGCTATCTATCATTTTACGCGTATTCATATCAAAGAGGCGATCACCGCCAAGCACATGCATTCGTGCGTCACTGATGGTGATGTCGCCATAGCGCTTCACTTCAAAGATGTCACTCTTCATGTGGGATCCATCCACAATGGTGACACTGTGGCGCCCAAGTACGCGCAGAATGCCCTCGTTATCGATGATGACGGAGGTGTCCTCATCAATGCCGATTCCGAGCAACCCCGGATTACCTGCAACAAGCGCGAGCAGTCGCCCGATTCGATCTCTCTGTCGGAAATGCTGGTCAATGATCACATTGGAGATAAGGCCGAATCCGGCAAACATCTGGGCCATACGCAGTTTGGGCGTGGCACCGCTGGCGCCCATCGCGACCATATGCGCGCTGAGGATCGAGGCCCCGGCACTGGTACCGGCAACAGTCGCGCCGGCTTCGTGGCGCTCTCGCACCAGCTTCTCCAGCTCGGTGCCGCCGATAATGGACGAGAGTCGCATCTGGTTGCCACCGGTCAGGAACACTCCAGTGGCGTTCGCCACGAGGTCCAGGTTCTCGGCGGCATTCGCCTCCTCCCGGGAGCCAATGTAGACAACCTCGGCGCTCTTGGCACCGAGCCCGAGGAAGAGCGCCTTGTACCGCAGTCCAGCCGTCTCAATAGATGACGCTGTCGGCACAATAGCAATACGGGCTTCGCCTCCGCCGGAAAGGCGCACAAACTCAGACAAAATGACTTTGTCATCGAATTTGTCTTCGGCTCCACCTATCGGCATGAGAATACCCGGGCCAGTGGCCATGGATTCAGGAAGGTTGGTAGTAGACGTAGCCTTGGACAACATGATGGGGAAATATTCCTTATAGCAAAGGTATTCGCGGAGCAGTGCATGCCGAACTCGTCTACACGACGGTCAACTTGCACCACGATTCTGCGGGAATGTACCGCGTAACCAGCATGGACGTCAATAACGCAACCGTTAAACTATCGCGGTCCGCTTCCTCATTGAAGTGCGATACTGTAGGATGACGCGTATTTCATCCGGTTGCAAGTGACACGAAGCTTTTGGGTCATAATCCGGTATCAAATGACAGGGAAGACAAATGTCTAACGTGCTTCTCGAGAAGCTAAAATCCGGTCCTCTTCTTACCGATGGAGCGATGGGAACCGCACTCTTTCGAGCGGGTCACGCGCACGATATTTGTCTGGAAATGCTGAACGTCACCCACAAGGAAGACGTAGCCAGCATCCACCGCGCCATGATTGAGGCGGGAGCCGATCTTATTGAAACAAATACGTTCGGAGGGAACCGCTACAGGCTTGAGGCGTACGGCCTCGAGGACAAGGTGCGGGATGTCAACTTCCGGGCGGTGAAACTGGCGCGCGAAGAACGAGAAATCTCCGGCCGCGATGTTGTGGTGGCTGGCAGTATCGGCCCTACTGGTCGCGTACTGGAACCCTTCGGACAACTCAGCGTCGAAGACGCAGAGGCAGCGTTCAAGGCACAGGCCGAAGCGCTCCTCGAAGGCGGAGTCGACTGCTTCCTCATTGAAACAATGGGAGACATCGAAGAGCTGAAGGCAGCGGTGCGCGCTGTCCGCTCGATTTGCGATCTTCCGATTATCGCCTGTGTCACATTTGGAGAAGACGGGCTCACAAACCGCCGTCTCTCCCCCGCCCAGGTAGTCGAAGAACTGGTACCACTCGAGCTCGATGTCATTGGCGCAAACTGCTCCGTTGGGCCACGTGTGCTGTTGAGCGTAATGAAGAAGCTGTCGAAGGCGCTGAGCCGTCACGAGTTAAGCACCACGAAGCTTATCGTTATGCCGAACGCCGGCTGGCCCACCATATCCGGTGGACACTACGTCTACCCCGCCACTCCGGAATACTTCGCATCCTTCGCTTCAAGCGCACTGGATAACGGGGCGGACATCGTCGGGGGCTGCTGCGGCACCACTCCCGAGCACATCGCTGCCATGCGCGAAGTGATTGACGCCATGAAGCCGCCACCGGCGGTCAATCTTCGGCTTGTTGAAACTGCCGAGAAACCGTCTTCGGTGATTAACACGTCCACTGAGCCGAGCCTGCTTTACCAGAAGCTCGGCAAGAAGTTCCTGCGATGCGTCGAGATCCAGCCTCCCAAGGGACTGAACCCGACCAAAGCCATCAATGGCGCCCGTATGTTGAAGGAAGTCGGTGTTGACGCCATCACCGTGGCAGATTCGCCAATGGCTCGCGTTCGTATGAGCGCGATGACCATGTGCTACCTGATCCAGCACGAAGTTGGCATTGAAACCATTCTTCACTACACCACGCGCGA
>CAZYDY010000288.1:0-2942 GCA_964646245.1 uncultured Sphaerobacteraceae bacterium | reverse complement strand
TGGATTCTCGCTTCGCAGCAATTTGGGAAAGTCGCACTTGCACGATTGCGTTCGTAAGCTCATCGGGAACCAGGTCTCCGGCCTCGATGATGGATTTCACCTGCATACCCAGCTCGGATTGCTGTGCTATGGCAGAACGGAAGAGATCTCCCGTGGCTACTTTCACCAACTTGAGTTCCGGACCAATGCGTTCGGCCTGTGTGCCTTTGCCTGATCCCTGGGCGCCCATGAGTATCACGTACACGATTGCTATCCACCTTCCCGGCATTGTGGAACAGAACGAGGCGAATGCCGGAGCCCGCCTCATTCAGGTGTTAATCGATGAATCCTTCGTAGTTGCGCATCATCAGCTGGCTCTCGAGCTGTCGCATGGTATCGATGGCGACACCCACAACGATCAGCAGCGAGGTTGCACTCAGCAACAGGCTTTCTACGCCGGTTATGAGTGAGGCGATGTACGGCAGGATCGCGATGAGACCCAGGAACAACGCGCCAACGAACGTAATGCGTGTGAGCACCTTCTGTAAGTACGCAGCCGTGTTACGGCCCGGCCTCACACCAGGAATGAATGCTCCCTGACGCTGCAGCGATTCAGGAATGCGCTGCTGCTGGAACACCACCAGGGTGTAGAAGAAGGTGAACCCGATAACCATGAAGAAGTAGATGATGTTGTACGGCAACGTATCCGGCGACATCCACCGACTGAGGGTGACCGCGAAGTCTCGCACCCAGTCGATTCCAGATCCACTCAGGAAGTTGGCCACCATACCCGGGAAGACCATGATGCTCACCGCGAAGATGAGCGGGATCATACCGGCACTGTTGACCTTGAGCGGAATATTGGTATTGGTGCCACCGTATTGGCGATTACCACGAATACGCTTGGCATGGTGCACCGGAATGCGTCGCTGGCCTTCATTGATCAGCACCACACCAACAATGGTGATAAGCCCGATGATCGCGAACGCCGTCGTTCCTGCGAAGTTCGTCCGGATATCGTTCCCGGTTAACAATCCCCATACCGCGCCAGGTAACGATGCAACGATACCGCCGAAGATGATGATTGAGACACCGTTACCGATTCCGTTCTCGGTAATTAATTCACCCATCCACGTGAGCAACATCGTACCCGCCGTGAGTGTGATGAGAATCGAGATCGTCGGCAGGAAGGTTTCCCGACTGAAGAGACCGAAGTTCTCGATCAGGTTGCCACCTTGTGGGCTGGAGAACAGCAACATCTGGCCATAACCCTGAAGCAGGGCCAACGGCACCGTGATGTAATGGGTGTAGCGATCGATGACGTTACGCCCCTGCTGTCCCTCCTGGGAGAGCTCATTGAGCCTGGGGATGATCGGCGTCATCAACTGCATGATGATGGTGGCGGTAATGTATGGGTACACGCCCAGTGCCACGATCGAGAAGTTATTCAAACCGCCACCAGAGAACAGGTTCAGCATTCCAAGAAGCTGATTGGTCTCGATGTACGAACGAATACCCTCACGATCAACGCCGGGCACAGGCACGCTGGCGATCATTCTAAAGATCACCAGCATTGCCACGGTAAACAGAATCTTCCGACGGATGTCGGGGATTTTGAATGCGTTGATAACGGCCTGAAGCATCGCCTAGGCCTCCTTGCCCTCGAGCTCGGCGATTGCTTCTGCGCGGCTTGGTCCATCGACCTTGCCAACTCGCATAGCCTTCAACTCACGGTTGAGCTGCAATCGTCGTGTGCGCGGACGGGCGGAGGTCCACTCGTCATCTCGCTCCAGAACTTCCACACTACCACCGGCGTTCTCGATGAGTGCCTGTGCACCCTTGGAGAAACCGTGTGCGTGAACGGTGAGCTTGCTATCCAGCTCACCCACTCCAAGGATCTTGACCGGGAAGCGTGTGCTGCGAATCAGCCCAACTTCGGCAAGTACTTCTGGAGTGATGGGTCCATCAACCTCTAGCTCAGCCAGGCGAGAGACGTTAACGGTCTCCCACGGCGTGCGCCATCGGTTCGTGAAACCACGCTTGTACGGCATACGCTTCTGAATTGGAAGCTGGCCGCCTTCGAATCCGGCTCGAACTCCACCGCCTGAGCGGGAGTTCTGACCTTTGGTGCCACGCCCGGCGGTCTTACCACGGCCACTTCCGTAGCCGCGACCCAGGCGACGGCTTTCTCGTTTTGCTCCCTCATCGGGACGCAAGTCGTCTATTGTCAAGGGCATCGTTGTTCCCAACTTTCCTGCTGGCCGTTCAGCCTGTAGGGCTACTCGCCAGCCACTTCCTCGACGGTCACGAGGTGGCTGATCTTGCTGCAAATTCCACGGATGGATGGATCATCATTACGAATCACGCTCTGGTTCACCTTGGTGAGACCGAGGCTCTTGACCGAATTCTTCTGATCCTGAGGGCGACCAATGGCGCTACGCACCAATGTGATCCGCACCTGGCCGGTACCGGCCTTCTGCGCGTCTGTCATGACTGACGTCCTCCTCCACCGGTCGGTGCTGCACCACCGCGGCGACCGCGGTTCTGCTGGCCACCACGTCCACGCTGCTGGCGGCGCTCCTGCGGCTGCTGCAACGGAGTTGGCTGACGGCGATTAACCGGACCAACTTCTGCGGACTGTCCACCATGGGCGAACGGCTGGCGCAGGTTACCGACGTGTGCACGTCGCTTCGCAACGTCTGCTTCGCTTTCCAGTTCCTGCAGTGCAATGATGGTGGCGCGCACCACATTGACCGGGTTGTTGTTGCCATGGCTCTTGGTGAGGATATCGCGGATGCCCGCGCTCTCAACAACAGCACGCACAGCACCACCGGCAATAACACCGGTACCTGGGCTGGCGGGCTTCAACAGCACGCGGCTGGCACCGAATGTGGCCTCAACCTCGTGTGGAATGGTGCCGCCATCCAGCGGAACAGTGATGAGGTTCTTGCGAGCCGCCTCAT
>CAZYDY010000287.1:0-2943 GCA_964646245.1 uncultured Sphaerobacteraceae bacterium | reverse complement strand
ATTCTTGCCCGGGGACATATCGACCGGGATGATGCCATCCCACCTGGCGGCGCGGGCAAGAGATTTTTCATGCGGCCACCCGGCGACGGTCCAGACCGGAATGCGATCCTGTACCGGCTTTGGTAGCAGGGTCATATCGCGGACCTGATAGTGTTTGCCGTCGTACGAGAACTTCTCGCCCTTCTGACCGATCTCGAGAATTTCGAGTGCCTCGTCCAGCCGTTCGGCCCGTTGCTTGCGATCGGTGGAATCCGTATTGACGCCGTTGAACCCGACATCGTCGGGAACTCCCAGTGCCACCGGGAGGACCAGCCGACCATCGCTGAGATGATCGATGGTCACCGCTTCTTTCACGACTTTCCATGGACGACGGCGGGCCAGTGGCAGGATCATGGCGCCGATGGTGACGCGTTCGGTTACGCCTGCGATTGCGCCCATCATTACCCAGGGATCGTACACCGGTGTTTCACCGATGGAGATGGCGTCCCATGTGAAAACACCATCCCAGCCGGCGTCCTCGGCTTCGATTGCGAGGCGGAGTGCATCTGCCGATGTGCCCTTGCTCAGTACAAACCCGTATTTCATATCTGCTCCTTTCAGCCACCTGAGTTTAGCGAAGCCGGTGGCCGGAGCGTGTCCGCATTTGTGAGTAAAGACCTGCCGAGGTCACGTGACACTCAGGTATTGCCGAGGACATCGAGGACCATGCCCAGCGCGACTTCCGAGAAGAGTCGGATAGTCAGGTAGTTTCCATCCATGACAAGTGTCATGGTGTAGGCGGGGCCCATAACGTCAACACCGGCATTCATTGTTTGTAGCCAGGCTGGGCCATTTTCAGGAGCAGTATTCCAGCCGATGAACTCGACCGGAGGTGCGTTTTGGGCATAGTCGGCAAAGCGGAGCAGGTCTTCTGCATCTGATGTGGAATCTATGATCGAGCCGAATGTGACACTGCCGAGCGGGAATTCCGAGCCATCTTGAGGCTGGTAGCGGAACATCTGTTGGGGTTCCTGGATTCCATCCGGATTGAAAGAACCAGCGCTCGGGGAGAGTTCATATCGGCGGCCGAAGTGCGGATCATCGATGACCTGCGGCAAGCGATCGAGGAGGGCTGCATCGACAGCGGTTAAGCTTCCCAAACCGGATGGTGCATCGCCTTCCTGCGGTGTGTTCTCGATGAGGCTGAAGCGATGCTTTTGTTCTTCCACCCAGGCGGCATCACGTCCGAACCACCACCGCCATGAGCCATCGTGGTACTTCAGGCGCACCACGTCATCGACCGTCTCGCCATTTGCGAACTGCTGCGTGAAGCTGACCTCGGCGACATCGGAGTAGGTGGTACCGGTGACATCCCAGGTCCAGCTATCGAGCCAGGTGACATCGTAGGCGTTGGCGGTTTGGGGACCACGCGGTTGGAAATCTGCCTGGTACCAACCGATTACAGTGCCGCGAGGGACGATTTCCGCCGCATCCGGGTGGATGTGGCTATAGAGCTCGTATAGCGCCGGAATGTGTTCAATGGCTTCCAATGAGCTGAGATATTCGGCGGCAGCCATGGGATCGTCCCCGGCGATGGTATGCCCGGGCTCTGCCGTTTGGGCTGTTGCCAGCCTGGTGCCTGTACCGCCCAAAGCGACCGCTGCTGTGCTGGCAATGAGGAAGTGCCGTCTGTTCATTATTGCCTCCTTTTGTAAGGCGTAATGGTGTTCAGGTTCCCTACTCTAACGCAGCGGGGCCGCTATTTGTTTCTCTGATGCTTTATCAATTGTTGCGTGTGAGTGTCGAGAGGATCAGGCGGATGCCTTGATGGTGCTCCGTTTCGGCCGGACGATGTGGCCGCTTACGATGAAGACCACTGCCATAAGGATGACGGTGCCGCCGATGAGCACGTTGGGTCCTATTGGCTCGTTGGCCAATGAGGCGCCAAGGATCACTGCCACCATCGGATTGACGTAGGCATACGTTGAAACGATTTCGATGGGGAGGTTTCGGTTGGCGTACATATAGGCGCTGTAGGAGATGAGCGACCCGACGATGACGAGCCAGAGGAGTCCGGTCCAGGAGCGACCGCTGACGGCAGCGATATCGATTTCCTGCCATTCCCCGAAGATGCCCGAAAGTGCGATGAGGATTCCGCCGCCGATAAGCATCTGTAATCCGGAGGAGAGCGTGGGATGTTTGGGGAGATCCAGGTACCTGCTGGCAACCGTTCCGAGCGACCAGGCGATTGTGGTGGAGGCGGCGACGATGGTCCAGAGAATGGAGATTTCTCCGGATCCCGGTCCTCCAGCCATGATTGCGATACCAATGAGCCCCACAATGAGTGCGCCGAGGATTTTTGCACTTGGTCGTTTGCGGAGGTGAATAGCCGTAAAGAGTGCCATCCAGATCGGGGCAACGCTGATGAGGAGCGAGGTGAAGCTGGAATCGAGATGTCGCTGGGTTACGCCCACCATTGCTGTGGCCATGACCAGCATAAGCAGGCCGATGATACCGGCGGAAACAACCTGGCGCGAGGTGAGGTGAACGTCTCCGCGTTTCCATGCCGGGATGGCGACAGCGATGAGAATTGGTGCTGCGAGGAAGAACCGGAGGGCGGTCATCATCAGGGGTGGGATGGTCTCAACGGCGGCGTTCATGCCGAGATAGGTTGATCCCCAGCCGATCCAGACCGTGAACAATGCCAACCACGGTAGCAGCGCACCGCGACGCGATGAATCCATGTGTGTATCCCGAACAAAAGAACGGCAGCCGATGATGCTGCCATTGGCAGTGTACCGCCGTTCCTGTCTTGTCGTAAGTCGATTACGGGACGTGTTTGAGTGATCGGATCATGACGGAGAGTGTTTCGATTGCCTGAGTTCGGGCTGAATCCTGATCTGGTTCTGATGCGATCCAGAGCGCGGCCTCATTCATTGCACCGGAGAGAAGCCGGGCTGTCGC
>CAZYDY010000286.1:0-2952 GCA_964646245.1 uncultured Sphaerobacteraceae bacterium | reverse complement strand
TGTGTGTCAGTTCCTGGAAAGGTTAGTTTCCAGATCCGTCCACGTTTTCGTCGGTAACGATACCGAAGCCTGACTTCTCGCTCGGAGCGTCCTCGGCAGCGATCACGCCAGCTTCCATGAGCTCGCGGTAATCGTCTTCCTCGGCTGGCTCGGCGTCCGGCTCGACGCCCATGGCGGCGAGTGTCGCCTGATCGAGCTCGCTGAGCTTCTGCTTGTCTTCTTCCTGCTTGCGACGTGCATCGAAGCCTGATCCCGCAGGGATGAGCTTACCGATGATGACGTTTTCCTTCAGGCCACGGAGGTGATCGACCTTGCCGTTGATGGCGGCTTCGGTCAACACGCGAGTGGTTTCCTGGAAGGAAGCAGCAGAGAGGAAGCTATCCGTCTCAAGGCTTGCCTTGGTGATACCGAGCAGCATTGGCAGGGCCGTTGCCGGCTCACCACCCTGTGCAAGAACCTGATCGTTCTTGCTGTGGAATTCGAACCGATCAACGGTGTCGCCTTCCAGCAGGTCGGTATCGCCTGGATCCTGGATCTCAACCTTACGCAGCATCTGGCGGCAAATCACTTCGATGTGCTTGTCGTTGGTGTTCACGCCCTGCTGGCGGTACACCTTCTGCACTTCGTCGATGATGTAGCGCTGGGTTTCCTCAGCACCAAGTGTGCGCAGGATCTGGTGTGGATCCTTGTTTCCGTATGTGAGCTGGGTACCAGCGGTGACGAACTGCCCGTCTTCAACAAGCAGGGTATCGTCCACGTTGATCTGGTACTCCTCTACATCCGTCTTCTGCTGACGCACGTAGAGCGTTGGCTCATCGTAGAAGAACGTGCCGTCGATGTCGGAGAAGATTCTCTCGTCCTCGTCGTTCTTCGCGACAACGGTCTTGTTCTTCACCACGTCGTCGCCCGGCTGCAACTGGAGCTCGTAGCCCTCTGGCAGTTCGACACGCCAACTGATCTCCTCTTCCGAGCTGATCGTGAGGCGTGTACCGGCATCGCTGCGCTCAATGGCAACGGTACCCGGTCGGTTGGACATGAGCGCCGCGCCCTTCGGCTGGCGACCTTCGAACAACTCTTCTACACGCGGCAGACCGGTGGTGATATCGGCACGAGCCACACCACCACTATGGAAGGTGCGCATGGTGAGCTGGGTTCCCGGCTCGCCAATGGACTGCGCTGCAATCACACCAACGGCTTCGCCCAGGTTTACCAGGCTGCCAGTGGCAAGGCTGCGACCGTAGCACTGCTGGCAAGCACCGTGCTCGGCTTCACAGGTCATGACCGTGCGGATCAACACGCGGTCGACACCGGAATCGATAACCTTCTGTGCGAGGTCGAAGGTGGATCCATCTTCGACTGCCTTGTACTCGGTGAGTTCTTCACCGCGTACGGCAAGGATCTCGCCGGTTTCCGGGTGCACAACATCTTCGGCCACAATGCGGCCCAGGATTCGTGCGCGGAACTCTTCATCTGAGTACTGTTCGCCGTCGGAATGTGTGCGAAGTGCCCACATACCTTCTTCGGTACCGCAGTCTTCCATGGTGATGATGACGTCTTGCGCCACGTCCACCAGGCGACGGGTGAGGTAACCGGAGTCGGCGGTACGAATAGCCGTATCGGCCATACCCTTACGGGCTCCGTGGGTGGAGAGGAAGTACTCCAGCACGGTGAGACCTTCGCGGTAGTTCGCCTTAATCGGAATGTCGATGATCTTGCCGTTGGTGTCCAGCACCAGGCCACGCATACCAGCCATCTGGCTGATCTGGTTCATCGAGCCCTTCGCGCCGGAATCCGCCATCATGTAGACGGAGTTCTGGCCCATCAGGCGCTGCTCCACATCGTCCGCAATCTGGTCACGAGCATCGTTCCAGATGCGCTCCAGTTCGCGGAGTCGCTCTTCTTCCGAGGTAAGACCACGGCGCCAGGAGCGATCGATACGGGCGGCTTCTTCTTCGGCTGCCTCAACGATGGCTGGCTTGGTTTCAGTCATGGTCACATCACTCAGGGCGATGGACAGACCACCCTTGGTGGACATGCGGAAACCGAGCGTCTTGATATCGTTGACGATCTTCGCGGTTTCGAACGGATCCGTGTAGGTGCGGAAGCAATCTGCCACGACCTTGCGGAGGCCCTTCTTGCCGAGTGTTTCGTTGTAGTAGGTGCCGAGGCTCTCCGGCAGGACGTTGTTGAAGATCGCGCGACCAACGGTCGTCTCGATCATCTTCATTTCACCACCGTCACGGTTGGTGCGTACGAAGATCTTGGCCTGCAGGTCTACCAGGTCGCTGGCGTAGGCCAGATCGACTTCGGCAAGACTGGAGAAGCGCTTGCCCCAGCCGCGGGGCACAGTGCCCTTGGCGAGTTCGGCTTCGTAATCGCGCTCCATGGTCATGTAGTACACGCCGAGCACGATATCCTGGCTTGGTGCCACGATCGGCTCACCGCTGGATGGAGCCAACAGGTTACGGACGCTGAGCATTCGCTCGTACGCCTCGTTCTGGGCAGCCTTGCTCAGCGGCACGTGAACGGCCATCTGGTCGCCGTCGAAGTCGGCGTTGAACGCCGTTGTGACGAGCGGGTGCAGCTGAATAGCGGAACCCTCGATCAGACGGGGCTTGAATGCCTGAATACCGAGGCGGTGCAAGGTTGGGGCGCGGTTGAGAAGCACGTAGTAGTTCTCAATCACTTCTTCCAATACCTGCCACACCACAGGATTCACGCGCTCTACCAGGCGCTTGGCGCTCTTGATGTTGTGCGCGAATTCCTGATCTACCAGGCGGCGCATGACGAAGGGCTTGAAGAGCTCCAGCGCCATTCGCTTCGGCAGACCGCACTCGTGCAGCTGCAGATCCGGACCGATCACGATTACGGAACGACCGGAGTAATCCACACGCTTACCGAGCAGGTTCTGGCGGAAGCGGCCCTGCTTGCCCTTCAGCATGTCGCTGAGGC
>CAZYDY010000285.1:0-2973 GCA_964646245.1 uncultured Sphaerobacteraceae bacterium | reverse complement strand
ACCAACAAGTATGCAGAAGGACTCCCGGGCAAGCGCTACTACGGTGGCTGCGAGTTTGTGGATATCGTAGAGAACCTTGCCATTGAGCGCGTTACAAGCCTGTTTGGGGCAGAGTATGCCAATGTGCAGCCGCACTCAGGCGCCAACGCCAACCTTGCCGCGTTCTTCTCGGTGCTGGATCCGGGTGACAAGATTCTTGGCATGAATCTCAGTGAAGGCGGTCACCTAACTCACGGGAAAGATGTTAACTTCTCCGGCCGGTTCTTTGAGGCGCATTTCTATGGAGTTGAGAAGGAAACTGGCCTGATCAACTACGACGAAGTGTTGCGCGTTGCCAAGGAAGTTCGCCCGAAGGCGATCATTTCCGGTGCGAGTGCTTACAGCCGGACGATTGATTTCAAGAAATTCCGCGAAATTGCAGATGAAGTAGGAGCATACCTCTTCGCCGATATCGCGCACATCGCCGGTCTCATCGCTGCAGGAGAGCATCCAACATCTGTTGGCCACGCTCACATCACCACTTCCACTGCTCACAAGACACTCCGTGGTCCACGCTCCGGTTTCATCATGACCGATGACGAGGAGCTCGCCACCGGAATCAACAAGACCGTGTTCCCGGGCATGCAGGGCGGACCGCTGATGCATGTGATCGCGGCTAAAGCGATTGCTTTCGCAGAGGCGGCGAGCGATGACTTCAAGACGTACGCAAAGCAGGTGAAGTCCAACGCATCGGCCATGGCCCAGGCATTTGTTGACCGCGATGTTCCGGTGATTACCGGTGGTACAGACAACCACCTGTTCCTCGTCAACGTAGATACCCTTGGTATCAGCGGTCGGAAGGCCGAGCGTATTCTTGATGAAGTGGGAATTTCCACCAACCGCAATACCATTCCTGGTGAGACACGCAGTGCGTTCCAGACCAGCGGACTTCGCATCGGTACACCGGCGGTAACCACACGCGGGTTTAAGGAATCAGATGTTGAGGCCGTCGCAGATATGATGGTCCGTGTGCTGCGAGACCCTGAGAACGAGTCGAACCTGGATGAGGTCAGGAAGCAGGTACGCGAGCTCACTTCAGGCTTCGGTGTTCCTGGCCTGAACTAAATCGCTACGCGTCACTGAAGGATTGAATCCTTGGCTAATGGGCTCATCGCGCTGGTTCTGTTCACAATAACGCTTGTAGCTTCGTATGCATTTGTAGCGAAGGCGAGTTCGATTTTCGAAAAGTGGGGCCTGGTTGACCGACCGGGCCCCACCCGCGTGAATCCGAACGTAGTTGCGCGAGGTCTTGGTGTGGCCATGTACCTCGCGTTTCTCGTTGGCGTGGGTGTATCGTTCTCGTTGCCCGTAGAACGGTTCCCGGTAGAAACCGAACGTATTCTGCTCATGGTCATCGGAGCCGCGATTGTTGTGGCGGTGATGCTGGTTGATGACGCGATAAGCCTTCCTCCTACGGTGAGGCTCATTTGGCAGATTGTTGCGGCGATGATGATCATCATGCCTCGCTTTCAGGGCGAATCTCGAGGCATCATCATTGAACAGGTCAATTTGCCGGTTCTGGGGCTCACCACATTCCCGCTGATTATCGCGGTGTTAGGTACCGTGGTTTGGTTGGTAGGCATGATGAACGTGATGAACTGGGTAGATGGCCTGGACGGCCTGGCCGGTTCGATTTCACTGGTAGCCTGCAGTGTGATGTTTATTCACACGTTTTGGGGATTCGGTGGACTTCCACAGTTCACGATCTCGTTGCTTCCATTGATGCTTGGTGCGGCAATTCTGGGATTTCTGCCGTTCAATTGGCATCCCAGTAAAGTCATAATGGGCGATGCCGGGGCAATGTTCCTGGGCTATGTTCTGGGCGTCATATCGCTAATCGGCGGGGCCAAGATCGGCATGATGCTGCTGGTTCTGGGATTCCCGATCATGGACGGTCTCTGGGTCGCGATCAATCGGATTATGAACGGACAAAGCGCCATGCAGCGCGATAACCGACATCTGCACCATCGCCTGTTGCAAGCCGGGTTTAACCAGAAGCAAATCGTGCTGATATTCTCCGGGATCTCGGGGATATTTGGCGCGGCGGCACTATTGCTCCCTTCCCAGGAAGCCAAGCTCCTTGCTCTGATCGTTCTGGGTGTTGTCCTGCTTCTGATTCTCTGGTGGCTGGCACGCCACCCTGAGAAGGAGATCATCGACAGTTCAGCCCCGGTCTCATGACCGGAGCTGATTTCCATACAGATGAAATTATAAGTTATAGGGGTCAGATCCTATTGGAGAAGTAACTCGAACTTCAATCGGTCCTGATCGGATTTGGAACCCTTCGTCACCATGTGAATCAGCAGCGACGCCAGTTGGAACACGCTCTTGCCAAAGAACGCACCAATAAAGAATCCGCCGAACAGGCCAATCAGGATCCCGACCAGTAGAGTGGTTGCATTGTTGGAGTGTTTCATCGTCCGTCCTGAATGAGTCATGCGAGCAGCTTACTGAATCGAGAGAAGAACGGGCGCGTGATCCCACCGACCTTCAAGATCGTAGAATTCCCGCAGATCATTCGCAAACACGTGCACGACTACGTCGCCGAAGTCAATCAACATCCAGCCCGAGGTTGTATCACCCTCAGTTCGGATCGGATCGTGCCCCGCCTTGCCCATCTCATCGAGAATCGCCCGATAGATTGCGCGAAGCTGTCGTTCGTTCTCGCCGGAGCAGATCACGAAGACATCAGCAATGGATGAGTGCTCGTGGATATCGATGACTTTGGTATCGGCCGCCGGTGTCTCGGCGATGACATCGGCAATATCCACTGCCAATGCCCGGCTCTGAGCGATCTGATCCTGAAGGCCCTGGTTGTTGTCTGTCACGCGTTAACTCGTTCTCCCTGTTATATCGAAATGGTAGGCCTGGCAGGGTTCGAACCTGCGACCAAGGGGTTATGAGCCCCGTGCTCTACCGCTGAGCTACAGGCCC
>CAZYDY010000284.1:0-3009 GCA_964646245.1 uncultured Sphaerobacteraceae bacterium | reverse complement strand
GCGATGAGGAAGTTGGGGACGCTCAAACCTACCAGGGCGAAGAGGCGCAGCACCGTATCCGGCCAGCGACCGCGTGTAAGGGCAGCCGCGATGCCGGCAGGTATCGCCAGGATCAGGGATGCGACCGTTGCAAGGGCTGCGAGCTCCAGCGTTACCGGCAAGCGCGAGAGAATCTCGCTGGCTACCGGTCGACCGGTGTTGAGCGAGGTACCAAAGTCGCCCGTGAGGACGTTGCCGAGCCATTTGATGTATTGCACGGGTACTGGTTGATCGAGCCCATATTGGCTGACGAGGCGTTGGCGTTGTTCCGGGGATATGTCCTGCCCGACGCCGAGGAGAACATCGACGTAGCTTCCCGGGATCAGGTGCATGGCACCGAACACGAGGATGGACATTCCAAACAATGTTGGCAGGAACACGGTGATCATGCGGCGGGCGAGAAATGCGAGCATGGTGAAACTTCAGTCTGTTTGATATCTGGACAAGAAACGGGAGCACCAGCGGCGCTCCCGATCCCACTTTTCGTATGTGATTCTACTCGCCGACGGTGGTTTCTGGCAGGGTGAGCCAGGTCTGCGATTCCGTTGGGGCGAAGCCGCTGACATCGGCAGATGTACCGAAGTGACCGGTGCGGGTAGCAATGAAGATGAGCGGTGCCTCTTCGGCGATGAGCTGCTCGGCCTGCTGATAGACCGGCTGGCGTTCCTCGAACGTGGCGAGGGCGCGACCTTCGGCCAGCAGTTCATCGAGCTCTTCGTTGCTGTACTCGAACGCGTTCACCGAGCCACCAGTGGTGAGTGCGGGGAAGAGCGCGCGGTCTGGATCGTTACCGGAACCGTTGAAGCTGACGAAGCTCTGGAAATCGCGATTACTCCACTTCTCAATGAAGGTGCCCCACTCCACCTGATCGAGCTCTACGTTCACACCGATTTCCTTGAGCTGATCCTGGATAACCAGGGCGATGTTCACGAACTCGGTGCGGTTGGAGCCAACGGTGATGCTGAAGGTGAGGTCGGTTGCACCAGCTTCTTCGAGCAGGGCGCGAGCGGCATCGTGGTCGACTGCGTAGTTCGGAAGATCTTCAATCGGTGTTGCCCAATCGCCAAGCGTGGGGGCGATGGGACCGGAAACCTGTCCGGCACCGAAGAAGACGCTATCGATGATCGCCTGGCGATCGATTGCCATGCTGAGTGCCTGGCGCACCTGGAGGTTATCGAAGGGTGCCACGGAGCAGTTGAAGCCAAGCAGGTAGTAATCCGATGTGGCCTGCTCGATGACATTGACCGCGTCGTCTGAGCGGGCAGTCTCGATTGTGACCGGATCGACCATGGAGGTGATGTTGATTTCACCGGTGCGGACGGCGGCGAGGCGTGCGCTTTCCTCTGGCATGATGTTGTACCGAAGGTTTGGCGTAGCAGGCTGGCCTTCTCGCCAGTATTCCTCATTGGCGACGAGGGTGGTGTTGGTATCCTGCACGTGCTCCTGGATTTTGTACGCGCCCGTACCGATCATCTCGGTCTGGAAATCCGTGTCCGGGCTGTTCGGCAGAATAGCTGCGTAGCCGGCGGTGAGCACGGAGAGGAACGGACCATAGCTTTGGTTCAGGTTGAAGGTGACGGTGAGCTCATCGGTAGCTTCGACGGACTCAACGGGCTCGAACTGACTGGCCCAGACACTGCCTGCATCTGGATCCATGAGGCGCTCGAAGCTGAATACAACGTCCTCAGCGGTGAGTGGGTTTCCGTTATGGAAGGTGACACCCTCGCGCAGGGTAAAGACGTAGGTTGTGTCGTCTGGCTGCTCCCAGCTTTCGGCAAGGATCGGCATGGGCTGGCCATCGTCATCAAAGATGATGAGGGTTTCGTAAACAGCAGCCATCAGCTCGAAGCTGGAGGACGCTGTAACGAGAGCCGGATCCCAACCGACGGCTTCCTCGGCCTTGCCGACGATGATGGTATCGGCTGCCTGCGCGAGCACGTTGCTCGGAATGGTGCAGAAGCTACCAATAGCGGCCGCGGCTGCGGTGCCCTTCAGCAGTGTGCGGCGGTTGATTGAATGACTGGTCATTAAACATCCTCTCTCACGGGTAAAAAAATCACGAGTACTGTCAAGTGACTATCTATCATCTTGAAGTATACCGTCGACACTGGCAAGAAGTCCGGGAACCGATTGGCAGAGGGCCGATGGAATTCGTGATGATGCCGGGTAATTTGGCCGGGCACGCAATAGACCGGCTTGTGTTGATGATGTCATCAAACCGCCGGTCTACGCTCCAGATCGTTGATTGTATGTCACACGATTACTGGTGTGTGACTCTCCACCGAGATCGTTTTGGGCGATGCGGTGGTAGTTAGGCCATTCGAGGGCGTCTATGACGCATACCCCCCTGTCTCAGATTCTGCCAACCCGCGTACCTCTTGCGTGGTGTTCTGCGATTCTATGGCATCGTGCCAGGTGACAGTCTGAGCATGCGCCTCTGAATCGACTTACTCTTCCACAATTTGGGTTGCCACAACCTCAACACGTTGACGCCGTTTGCGTCCGCAATCTTCCCGTCGGATCCGGATGTGGCTCGTGCCTGCTACAACCCTTTATGCTCCGGGGTGGTTATCGCGGCGGTAAGGGAGGTTTCTCCTGACGATTCATGCAACTGAGGCTTAGACCTCTCGTCGACTCTCGTGGAATCGAACCGTTTCGTGCTGGATCGCCGCTCGATCTCTCGATAGTTCCGTTCGTCACGACATGATCTATGAACTCGTCGTGCGGAAACTCAATACCACTGCCGCGGTGGAGCATCCGTTGCGGCTGACACTGCCGGGCATCTGACCCCCGACGCGCCGAAATGGTGAGACTTCACCATTTTCGAAGAATGATTACCGACTTCCTGCCGAACTCCAACAGCCTTCAACTGAGCCATTGACCGAGTGTCTGTTGCCCTTCCCGGGCGATGCAGGTTCGGTGCATCTCTTCTTAGCTACATCCTACGGATGTATACAGAAAAAGTCAAGC
>CAZYDY010000283.1:0-3051 GCA_964646245.1 uncultured Sphaerobacteraceae bacterium | reverse complement strand
TACATGGCGATATCGCAGATCTGCTCGCGATCGATGGCCATACTGATGGCCTTGCGCACGTTTGGATCATCGAACGGCGCAACTTCGGTGTTCATGTAAAGCGCGACCACGGCACCTGTTGGCGGGAAGAAGTAGCCAAAGTGCTCGGGATCCTTGGAGACATAGATCTCTTCAATGTCTGGAATGAAGTTTCCACCCCAGTCGATCTCGCCGTTCAACCACGCAAGGTGAATGGAATCGTTGCTTGGGAATGCCGGCATGCTGAGTCCAGCGATGTAGGGGCGATTCTCCTGCCAGTATGTTTCACTGGCCTTGAGTTCGTAGATCTGGGATTCAAAGCGATCCAGCATCCACGGGCCGGTACCGACTGGCTCTTCGTTGGTGAATGTGACAGGATCGTCTACTTCACTCCAGATATGCTCTGGAACAATTACCTGGCCACCAACTTCGTAAACAGAAGTGGTGTTGACGGTGTGATAAAGGAACTGGACGGTGTAATCGTCGACCTTCACGATGTCGTAGATATTCTGCAGTGCCACGCGGCCACCGTTACCGGCCAGTGCCTCGTTACCTTGCAGCATCTTCCAGGTGAAGACAACATCGTCGGCTGTGAAATCTTCGCCGTCGGTCCAGGTGATACCTTCGCGAAGCTTGAAGGTCAGCACGGTGCTGTCTTCGTTGAATCCCCAGCTGGTGGCCAGCCATGGAGTGGCGGTATTGGTGAGCACGTTCCAGACGAACAGTTGCTCATACATACCAAACTGAGACAGCCAGCGAACCGATCCACCGGCCGGGCCAAGTGGGTTGAAGTTCTGGATGTACGTTGCCTGCTGCTCGTTGTTACAAACGAGATAGCCCTTGTCGTTGGCTTCCTGCGCGGCTGCACGTCCGGCGAGCAAGCCGGTTGAGCCGGTGGCCACTGCAAGGCTGGCTACACTGGCGCCAGCACCGAGTGCTGCAAAGCGCTTGCCGAGTTCGCGTCGAGTGATTTTGCCTTGTTCAAACTGCTGAACTATCGGGAGAATCTTTGATGGTTTCACCGTTTGGTCTCCTTTGTGGCACTGTTACCGCCACGTTTTGTTACAAACTCCTGGATCAGGTTTCACGTCGGGGTTGCACCTCCTTGCACTGGAGCGTCGACGCGGTCGTTACACGACCCTCGAGGGATGAGCATCGCATCTAACACGATGCGCTCTCCCGGGGGTGCGCGCCCTTCGACACGATCTATGAGTAGGTCCACGGAACAATCAGCAAGCTGTGCGACGTGCTGCACGATGGTTGTCAGTTTGTGATATTCACTGAGTTCGGGATCAAAGTCATCAAACGCGATCAACTTCAGGTCCGCCGGTATGGAAAGGCCCAGTTGATCTGCGCTGGCCACTACCGCCGGTGCGATCCAGCCATTTACGGAGAAGACCGCATCTGGACGATTCGCCTGCATTTCGGCAAGTGCCGCCGCCTCTGCGCTTTGATGGGAATGACCTACATACACAACGCGAGCATCCGGGAACACTGTGCGCAGTCCCTGGATTCGGGACTGGGAAGGGACATGCTCTTCTGAACCGGCCAGGGCCAACACCGACTGCGCCCCCTGCCCGGCCAGGACGTTGCCCGCCAACTTGCCTCCCCCGAGGTTATCTGTATCCACCCAGCAGGTGCCGGGGATATCCGATTCTGCGATCAGGACGGTAGGAACATTACGCTCCACAAGTTGCGGTGTGAGGTGGTCACGATAGCTATGCTGCAAAACGAGAAGGCCATCAACACGGCCGGAATCAATGAACTGCGTGATCACCCGTTTGCCGGCATCCGGTGAGAAGGTGTCCTCCATAATGAGGACCAGACTCTGGTTTGATTTCTTGGTGGCGGCCAGGGTGGCCTCGATAATGAGTGGATACCAGGCATCAACGTGATATTGAGAGAAGTCTTCGGGTACTACTAACCCAATTGCGTGAGAACGGTGAGAGGCCAGTGCACGGGCTGCCGCGTGAGGTCGGTAACCGACCTTATCAATAGTGGCCTGGACCTTGGTGCGCGCGCGATCACTCACGTTTGGATCGTTGTTGATCACACGTGAAACCGTAGACCGGGAAACACCCGCTAGTTTGGCGATGTCCTCAAGGTTCATGACATCCAACTCTATTCGCGCTTTCTGGGAGCGCTCCCAACTGCATAGGAGAAGGTTAACGAATCCGCCCGAGATTGTCAACTGAACGCTGTATTCAGTATTGCGGGACATCCTGCCTTCATCGGCAAAGCTGCTGAATTAGAGACGCGTTTGCTACACTCGGCTTAATCAACCCATCTCACCGGAGGAAAACGTGAACGTCGATTGGGCTGCATTGCCACTGCATCGGAAAATCGTGATCGTGTGGCACGTGCTTATTCTGGCGCTGTTGGTGTGGTCGTTCCTTGTATGGCGTGAGGGAGAGGACGTTCATTGGCTATGGATGCCACTATTCATCACTCCCCTGCTTGTCCTCTTCGCCACATTCACCACCATGCAAAGCAATCACCGGGCGATCGCGTACTGGGTGTTGGCAGTGGTATCGATTCCGACCGCTGTATCGGGGCTCACCAGCATCACAGGCTGGATGTTTATCGTCTCCATCCTCATGCTGATCTGGGCTGCCCGTCGTGAGAACCCGGCTGATGAGTTCGTGCAAATGTAGAGGGAGATATCACAATGAAGCGGGTCCAGTGGACAACAGCCCTTATAAATGCCATGGCTGTTCTTTTGATCGTCATCCTCTGGACTGCTTCGACAGCCGACGACCACCTAAAATTCCTACAGCGAGAGGCAATCCTTTTCTTTCCACTAGTTGCGGTTGCAGTCTCTCTCGTAGATATCGGCCCGCTAAACCGGGTCCGTGCCTTTTTCTTTCTTGGGGTGGCAATGATCATGGGTGTGGGACTGGGAAATTTTACAGGATGGGCCCTGGTATACGTTCTATGCGTCCTCGGTCTTTGGATCGGTGGTTACCAGGAACGTGAAAGCACGAAGTCTGAAGAACAAAAACAGGCTGAAAGGTGGGATCGCGAATATGGGGG
>CAZYDY010000282.1:0-3072 GCA_964646245.1 uncultured Sphaerobacteraceae bacterium | reverse complement strand
CCTTCTCATTGAAGAACGATGTCAAGACACCAACGCGTTTGCCGGCCAGCTCGGAGCCAGCCTCCGGGAATCGATCCCACATCGCGGGGATCTCTTTGTGCTTGCCCTGCATTGCGAGGTAGAGCGCCATCGTATCTGCCACCGTTCGTGCGATCGGCCCGGGAGTATCCAGGCTCGGCGCAAGCGGGAAGATTCCCTTGGTCGGCAACCGACCCCAGGTCGGCTTCAATCCTGCTACGCCACAGAGCGCCGCCGGGATTCGGATACTGCCGCCGGTGTCGGTACCGATCGCACCCAGCGCGGTACCGTTCGCAACGGCTGCGGCGCTTCCCCCGCTCGATCCACCGGGAATGCGACTGGTATCCCACGGATTACGACACGGATCGCTGTAGATGCCTGCAGCAGCCTCCTGCGTGACGGTCTTCCCCATGAATGTCACACCGGATTTACGCAGTTGGTGGATCACCTCGGCATCCCTGCCCGCCTCGACAACCCTCTCGCGCGCTTCCATATTGCAGACAGTCTGGTACCCGGCGACGTCGATCACATCTTTCACGCCAATCGGAATACCGAACAGCGAGGTCGTTTCCTGTGGAAGCATGCGACGCCGATCATTCGCGTTCGCAGTATCGATCAGGTTCTTCGGCCGTACATCCAGCCATGCGAGCACCTCATCATCGGTTTCCTGAATGCGAGCCAACACATCGCTCATCAGCTGATGCGTCGAGAACTCCTTGTTGTTCAGCTTTCGCACCGCTTCACGAATGGTCAGTGGATTTGGATTCGGATTCGTTGCCGTCATCGTTTCTCGCTCCAGGAGGCATCAAACGCACTAGGTGCCGGAGTTGGAGTTGGATTCTGTCGAATCAGTTCCGTCTCCTGCAATGCCTGTTCCCACGCCACTGACAGCTGTTCCAGACGCGATTCCGGTATCTCAATTCCCAACGCTCTCGCTGCCTCGCGAACGCGCTCTTGTGCCTCAGACATCTGTTGCCCCTGCTTGCGTTATTCGTCAATCAAAATCGAACGCTGTTTCCAGCGCTAACAATGGTCCAAGTATCGCCCATCGTCACCATCACATGTCGTTAAGTCGTCGAACGCGGCACGTGTATACCACATACTGAACGCGACATTGCGGCATTGCCCCCGGATGGAGTACCATATGTTCGAACCGAGATAAGCGTCAACTTCATGTGAAAGTCGCTGCCCAACTGCCACCGAGCGCCAGCAGGTTGGGTGTCTCCGGTGTCCCTATTGTCGGCTCCATTGACCCGGGTTAGCATGGCGAAAGTGAGACTTCGCAATCACCCTGGAGCCAGCCATGTCCACCACCTTGATAGTCAACGGCCGAATCGTCGATGGAACCGGGAATCCCTGGTACTACGGCGATGTTTTGCTTAACGGCGAAATCATCGATTCCATCGCCCCGCCAGGAACAATCTCACACGACCGCGCCGAAACCGTCATCGATGCCAAAGACCACGTCATCGCACCCGGCTTCATCGATATCCAGAGCCACTCGATCCTTCCCCTGATGATCGATGGACGCTCGCTCTCAAAAATCACGCAGGGCGTCACCACCGAGATCATGGGCGAGTTCTGGACCCCTGCTCCGTTCGGCGGCAAAATCGAAGACCAGTGGGCCATCGCCCTCGTCCATCGCCTCACCGATGAAGACAAGCAAAAGTGGGACGAAACAGCGCGTGGCTGGACTCGATTCGGCCATTGGCTCCGCGATCTGGAGCAGCACGGCGTCAGCGTCAACATCGGCTCGTTCGTCGGTGGCGGCACAATCCGTGAATACGGCATGGGCCAGATGCAGGGCGAATCAGACGAAGACGCCCGCAACCTGATGAGGAAAGCGACCGCCGAATCCATGGAAGACGGCGCATTCGGCGTCGCAACTGCACTCATCTACCCGCCCGGGTCATACGCCTCCACCGCCGAGCTCACCGCAGTGATGGAGGTGGTAGCCGCGTACAACGGTGTTCACATCACCCATATGCGTGATGAAGGCATCAACATCCTGGAGGGCCTGGAGGAGACACTCCAAATCGCCCGCGATTCCGGCGTGATGACCGAGATTTATCACCTCAAGGCCACCGGATCACCATCCTGGCACCTGATGCCAACCGTCATCGAGCGCATCACCGAAGCCCGCGCACAGGGAATCGATATCGCCGCCGACATGTACCCGTACGACGGATCGGGCACCAGTCTCACATCAAACGCCGGTGTCCCCAACTGGGTCAGCGAAGACGGCAAGCTGCTCGAAAACCTCGACGATCCTGCCACTCGCGAGAAGATTCTCGAGGAGATGCGAGCGCGCGCAGCAGATCCGGCAAACGGCATCGCTCCGGACAAGGCCCAGAAAATCATCCTGGCGGAGTTCGCCACTCCGGAGCTGGCAGGGCGATTCAAAGGCAAAACCCTGCAGGAAGCAGCCGATGACCTCGGCATGGATTCACATGAAGCGGCCCTCTGGCTCCTGCGCACCGACCGAACGGCAATATTCTCAATGAGCCTCGGTATGAGCGAAGAGAATATGAAGCTCCAGTTCCAGCAGGAATGGATCAAGTGGGGATCCGACGCCGGCGGTGTCGATCCCGCCTGGATGGAAGCGCGTGGCCTCGTCCATCCGCGCGCGTACGGAACCTACCCTCGCATTGTCGGTCACTACTCCCGTGATCTCGGCTGGATCACACTGGAAGACGCTGTCCGCAAGGGCACGAGCGCCGTCGCCAATCGCCTCGGTATCCGGGATCGCGGTACATTGCGCGAAGGCATGAAGGCAGATGTGATCGTGTTCAATCCGGATACGATTATCGATCACTCCGTTTACACCGATCCGCACCATCTCAGCACCGGCGTGCGCGATGTGTGGGTCAACGGCGAGCGCGTGCTGGCCGATTCCAAACATACCGGCGCCAAGCCAGGACAACAGGTCCTGCACAAAGGCTAGTTTTTACGATATTACGCACATACAGATACAGGAGACAGCATGACTTCAACGCTTATCAAGAACGGCAAGATTGTAGATGGCAGCGGCAACCCATGGTTCTACGGTGATGT